>JBDSPX010000250.1:0-4006 GCA_039930065.1 Dokdonella sp. | reverse complement strand
TCACCAGGTATACGGAAAAGAGAAATCACGACGCCGCAGGTCGCTCCCGCAATACCTTGCCCGATCTTCCATCGCGGCCAACATTCCGGATCCATCCGCGCGCATCGTCCAGCAACGAATAGATTGCCGGCAACGCCATCAGGGTAACAATCGTCGAGAACATCAAACCCCCGACAATAGCGCGAGCCATTGGAAAGTACGGCGGGCCGTCGCCACCGACCTGCACCGTACCGATGCACAGCGGAACCATAGCGAGGATCGCGGTACCCATTGTCATCAACACCGGGCGCAGGCGATCCTTGCTGCCTTGAACCAACGCTGCCGTCCGCAACATGCCTTCATGGCGGAGCTGGTTGATGTGCATGAGCATGACGATGCCGTTGTTCACCACGACGCCCATCAGGATCAAGATGCCGATCATGGCCATGAACGAGAACGTTGTTCCGGTGAGCCAAAACAACCAGTACACGCCAAAGATCGAAAACACGAAGGTGGTCATGATCGCTGCCGGATAGATTAGTGATTCGAACATCGCACACATGACGACATAGACAAGCAACAAGGCAATCAGCAGATTGAACATCATGCGCTGGCCTGTCTCGTCGGCATTGCGGAACGAAGTGCCGAAGGTCCACCCATAGCCGGCAGGCAGCGAAACCTTTTCCATCGCCTTCTTGATCCGTTCGCGCGCCTCGTCGGGCGTGGTTTTGCTGTCCACATTGATTTGTATCGGCAATGAGGTTTGCCGATTCTGACGACGGATGCTCGACGCCGCATCCTGGGTTTTCAGATCGACCATCGCCATCAGCGGAATCTGGCTGCCGTCGGCTGCGCGCAGCTTGTAATCGGACATGTCACTGACGCTTTGCGCATCGGCATTCTGAAAGCGCAACCAGGTTGGAATCTGGGTATCGCCGCGCCGGAAATCCCGCAGCTGAGCACCGCGAAGTGCGACTGCAACATATTGGGAAACATCGTTGGCGCTGAAACCATAATTGCGCGCGCGCTCACGATCAATGTGCACCGCGACCTCGCGATTCTGTGCGCCTTCATCGAGGCGAACGTCGTGCAATCCCGGGATGCGACTGAGCAGCGCGATGACACTGGCGGACTGCTCGTGCAAGGTTTCATTCGAGTCGCCAATCAGGGACAACTTGATCCCATCGTCATTGCCGCCGTTGCGATCAAACGTCACCTTTCCGATCGCAAGTTTGGGTAAGCCCTTGCGAATATCATCCATGATTTCGCTCGCCTTGCGCTTGGCGTCGACATCGTCTGTCAGCAGGATATTGGTCGAAGCATCACCACGCTCGTTGAAGTAGCTGTAAATATTGCGAATCTCGAAATCCGCCTTGTGCTTGAAAAGGTACTCCTCAATCGTTCCGATCGATTGCTCCAGCTGCGGCAAGCGATAGTTGCCATTGAGTTCGTAGTTCAGATGAAGCTCTCTGGTTTCACCGGACGGGAACATGTCCGACTTGGTCTGCGTCATCGGAATGATGCTGAGCAAAAGCAAGGCAAGCAGTCCGAGCATGGTTTTGCGTCGGTGAGCCAGGGTCCAATCTACGAAGCGACCATAGCGATGCTGCAAGCGAGTAATCGCGTTTTCCTTGCCGATGAACTTCGGCGGCGGCAGCTTCGATGCGAGCATCGGAATGAGGCTGATCGCAACGAGCCAAGATGCGACGTGCGCAATTGCCATCGAAACGGCCACCTGGGTCAGGTAGATCGCAATCGGCGTTGGCTCGCCAAACATGTTCGGCAAGAACACGATGATGCTGGTCAGCGTTCCCGCGGTAATCGCCGTGCCGACCGCGCGCGTGCCTTCGACAGCGCTATACCAGGGCTTGTCTGGAAAACGCTCACGGTACTGATAGATGCTTTCTACCGCGACAACGGCATTGTCGACGAGCATTCCGACAGCAAGCAGCAGACCCATCATCGACAAGATGTTGAGACTGATGCCCAGGAAGTACATGCAACCCAGCGTCATCACGAAACAGATCGGAATCGCCAGTGAAACCATCGCCGTCGCGCGCCAATCGCGCAGGAAGAAGAACAGCACGAGCACCGACAGAATCGTGCCCTCAAGCCCGGCCTTGCTGAGTTCTCGCAACGAATCAGTGACACCTTTCGCCTGATTCTGCAGAAAGTAAAGTTTGAGACCTTTCATCTCGGGTTCGCGCGAAACCTTTTCCACCTCGGCCAATACCGCACGCCCGACATCGACGAGGTTGGCACTGCGCTCACGACTGATATCGACCGCCACTGCAGGGCGCTGATCGAGACGACGTTCGTAGTCGAGCACGGCAGGGCGCAGCTGCACATCGGCGATGTCGCCAAGTCGCAAACCCGTGTCATTGAGCACAAGACCGCGAATCTCGTCGAGCGAACGCCATTCCCCTAGCGGCTGCACCCGATAGCGCATGCCGCCATCATGAATCAGACCCGCCGATGTCGAAAAATTCGCGTCGCGCAGAAGTTTTGCAAGATCATTGAGACCGACGTTGTGTGCGGAGAGTCGATCCGATGACAGCTCGATCTGCACTTCAGGCGGCGCGACGCCCTCGATTGATACCTTGGCCACGCCGGGCAAACGCTCAAGCGGGCGCTTGAGCTTTCGGTCGAGCAACTCATACGAATTCGAAAGATCGCCATCACTGGAAATGCGCAACTGCATGACCGGCTGATCGGAAGTCGCAAACTTGAGCACGAAGTAACGCTGCAGATCAGCCGGAAGATCGGCCCGGATCGCATCAATCTTGTCGCGCGCCTCGACTGCCTTGGTGGCTACGTTCTGCCCCCATTTGAATTCGAGAAACAACTGCGCGCCATCGGCGAGCGATTGCGAATTCATCGACTGGATACCGGTCAACGTCGATAAAGCCTCTTCAACCGGCCGCGCAATCGTTCGCTCGATCTCGGCCGGGGTTGAACCGGCATACGGCACGTTGATGAAGAGGAACGGCGCTTCGATATCAGGCATGTATTCGAGCGGCAATCGGAATGCCGCGAGCAAGCCGATGACGGTCATCGAAACGAAGAACATGATGGCCGTGACCGGTCGCTTGAGGCTGAGTTCGGCGAGAGTCATCGAACGCCTCCGTTCGTGTCTTTTCCATTTTGAGAATCAACGCTTGGGGTACTCGCGAAACCGAGTGCCCGATGACTTGACTGTGCTTCACTACGCCTCTTCGAGGCGCGGCATCCATGCGCTGTTTTCCCTCGCCTTTCGTTACTTGTCGTCCCTGCGCACGCAAGGACCAAGTGACTTTGCTCGGATTCGCAACGTACGTTCGTTGCGCGGCTTCCATGCCCGGATTTCACTCGCCTTCCATTACTCGTCGCCCCTGCGCAGGCAGGGGTCCAGTGACTTCGCTCGGATAGAGCACGCTCCTGCGGAGCGCGGCATCCTTGCCTTTTTTCACTCGCCTCAGGCGAGCGAGTCACTTCTCTTTGCTTGGCCAAAGAGAAAGTAACCAAGAGAAAGGTCACCCCAAAGCGACGCTCTCCGGGCTCTCGGCAACTGCTCCTGCGTTGCTCTACCACCTGCATCCATGCAGGCGTCCTGCCCTCCGAGGCCGCGAAGCGACTCCGGGGTTTGTCGACAGTCCATCCATGGACTGGCGCCAAACTGAGCGCAATCCATTGCGCTCACCCTGCGGGCTTTTCGGCAACTGCTCCTGCGTTGTGCTGCACAGGGACGTGCGAATGTCGCGAGCGCAGGATGCGCCGGAGCGGCCTCTACCTCCTGCATCCATGCAATCGTCATCCGCCCTCCGGGCACCTTCTCCCGCCAAGCGTGAGAAGGAAGCTTTAGAGCAATGCCCGCGCTTGCTGTCTGCGATTCGTCTTGACTGCGCAGGATGCGCAGTAAACGGGCCCCCTGAGCGTCGGCGAAGTGACGGAGGAAAGCCCGTAGGGTGGCGCAATGGATTGCGCCCAGTTTGGCGTCAGTCCAGGGATGGACTGTCGACAAACCTCGGAGTCGCTTCGCGGACTCGGA
>JBDSPX010000249.1:0-2983 GCA_039930065.1 Dokdonella sp. | reverse complement strand
TGAGTGGTGATGGAAAACGGGAAATAGACGCCGGCGACGCTTTCATAATCGCCGAAATCATCGGTGTCTTCGACTTCAGTGCCGCGCACCTTGCGCTGGCTGACCGTGCGGATCTCGATGAAATGATCGGGATCGAGGTAGACGGTCTTCACATCGCCATTTTTCAAGGTCACTTTAAGCTTGTGTGCCTCGGTGCCATCGACATCCTCGGTTCCGAGGTATTCGACGGTGTTGCCTTGTGCCTTGTAGTTGATCAAGGGCCCGCCAATGTTGGCGCCGTCGGCGAGTCCGCGCGCGTCGTCATCGGTCATGCGCTCGGCATCTTTTCGGCCCTGAAATGGATCGATGCGCCAGCCTTGTTCGCCGTTCCAGACTTCGACCTGGGTCAGCCCTTGCACGGAAGCTTCAGTGCGCACCGAATCGGGCGCTTTCTTGAGCTGGATCAGGCCGAGATCGAACGAACCGAAATCTCCACCTACCCGAACCTGTCCTTGCATGCGCAAGGACTTGATCGCCTCGATCTTGTCGAGACCTCCACGCGCTTCGGCATTTTTCGCGACAAGTTCGTCGACGGTCATGGCATGGACGGGGCTCGATGCGAGCGCCACGGCCAGCCAGCCAAACAGCAATCGATGGGACATGCGAGGCTCCTGGTTGCAAAAGGGAGGCCCACGCTGCGCGTTCCCGCTGGCACAGCGAGGAAAGTCAAAATCCTTGATGGCCAAGACTAGCGCAATCGGATCGTGCCCGCGACGGGCCAGAAGTCATCCCGTGGACGGAGTTACCACCCTCAGTCGCTCACGTAGCCGCTGTCCGTGGTTGCCGATTGATACGTGACAGATCACCGCGATAGTGATCAACAACCCGTTTGTCCATCAGCGAAAACCACAACCAGGGAAAGTAGACCAGCGGTATCAGCGCGGCATAGCCCGCGGGCAACTGTGGACTGTCATCGAAGTGGCGCAAAGTCTGATAGGCGCGGCGCGGATTCGCATGATGATCAGAATGACGCTGCAATTGGTACAACATCAGATTGCTGACGATACGATTGCTGTTCCACGAGTGCTCCGGCGCGCAACGTTCGAAGCGGCCCGAGGAATCCTTGCTGCGCAGCAGACCGTAGTGCTCGATGTAGTTGACGGCTTCAAGCAGGGCTGCACCGTAAATTGCCTGGGCCAGCAGAAACGGCAAGGCCATCCAGCCGAATGCCGTAATCAACGCGCCATACAGCAGGAAACTCAGTGTCCAAGCCTGAAGATTGTCATTGTGGATGGACCACACCGATCTTCCCTGCGCAGCCAGTCGCTCGCCTTCGATATGCCACGCCGATCTCAGGCTGCCAATCATCGTTCGCGGCAAGAAAGCCCAGTAGGATTCGCCAAAGCGTGCGCTGGCCGGATCGGTCGGCGTCGCCACGTTCTTGTGATGCCCACGATTGTGCTCGACATGAAAGTGCCCATAGAACGCCGGGGCGAGGCTGAGCTTGGACATCAGGTTGGCTAGCCAACCGCGTTTGTGGCCCCATTCGTGCGCAGTATTGATGCCGCCACCACTGACGATGCCGACGGTTACGGCCAGACCGAGCCATTGCAGTGGATTGAGGTCCGTCGTCGTTGCGGCCCAGACGCCGAGCACGGTTCCGATCAGCTGCAGTGGAAACGTGGCCAGCAAGATCCAGCGATACCAAGCGTCATTGCCCAGCACTTCAACTGCGGCTTCGGGCGGATTGTTGCGATCTTCGCCGATCCACGCATCAAGCAGGGGCACCAGTCCGTAGATGACCACGGCACCGGTCCACCAAAACCACGCCGAGCCAGTGAGTTCAACGAGGACAAACGCAATCACGGCCAACGACGGCACAACAAGGCTGATCGGCCACAGGTTGCGGCGATGGTCTATCCAGGACGGTGCAGCGACGGCGTCAGTCATTCCGAAACTCGGGCGTAAAGTTGAAGGCTGAGATCATGCCGCGGCGCGACTGGCGCGGCTTGTCATTTTGCGCCACAGTATTGTCATTTCCAGCCAGCTACATCGGTACTCATGGCATCGAAATCGGGCAATTGCTTTCTACCGGCACGCTATTACCTGCTGTTGCTCGATCTCGTGCGCAACCACGGCGCTTCGCTTGATCCCTTGATCAAACGAGCGGACATCGATATCGCTGGCATGAGCGAGCCCAACAGTCTGCTCCGTATCGATCAGGTCGACGCCCTGATCGCAGCCGCGGTCGAAGTGACTGGACGCGACGATCTTGGTTTTCTTCTCGGTCGTCTGATCAAACCGAGCAACCACGAATTGCTCGGCTATGCATTGATGACATCGGCCACGCTGGATGAAGCGTTACGCATCGCAGCCCGCTATTGGCCGCTGATCACTCCGACGTTCATCCTTCGCCACGAGCCATTGGCAAGCGGCGTGCGTATCCATTTGCGACCGGCACTTCCGCTCAAGCCGCTGAGTCGGCGCTTTCACATCGAAGCGATTGCCGCCGCGTTCCATGCCGAAATCAGCTTTCTGCTTTCAACCCAAATTCCGACCTACACGATCCATCTGCCCGAATATCTCGCAAACGCAGCGCCGCGCTACCGTCAATTGGCTCCCGCACGCGTGCTATTCGATGCGAACCACGAAATGGGCCTGATCATCGAACTGCCGACGGCCATGCTCGTGCGCCCGCTCTCGCTGGCGGATCGAAGCGCACTGAACATGGCACGCCAACGTTGCGACGACGAACTTTCACGATTGACCCGCCAAGGCTCGCTAGCGGATTGGATAGGCATGATGCTCGATCAGTCCAACGATCATCAGCCGCGTCAGCAGGAACTTGCGCGCATCCTGCATCTGTCCACGCGCACCTTGAATCGCCGCCTCGCCGACGAAGGAACCCACTTGCGCGAACTCGGATTGCAAAGCCGCCATCGGCGCGCATGTCAGCTACTCGCCGAAACCGATCTACCGATTACCCGCATCGCCTTGCAGCTCG
>JBDSPX010000248.1:0-5574 GCA_039930065.1 Dokdonella sp. | reverse complement strand
AGAAACCTCGCCTTGCCGGTAGTCAATCTTGCCGTTTCCAAGCCGACTGACCAAGGCTCGCGATCACCTCGGCTTGAACCTTGCATAACCCACTGGACCCGGTCTTGCGTTGACGGGGAGTAGCGAGGCTGTTCTCCACCGTTGATCTTCGACAGGCAGTCGAACCAGTGATAGGGTGGAAGCCAAGGGGGATAATGTGCATAGGCTGACGGGACTCATGCGTCCTCAAGTGCCGGCGCGACGGGCAACTGGCCCGAATGGGCAGACATGTGCCCAGACTTTGATCGAAACCAGGAATTTGCAGTCGTTGGCCACGTTGGCCGAGCAATTCGCGCGCGAGTTGCCTGGATCCCTGGAAGCGCTGTTCTTCCTTGACGACGCGCGCGCGGATGGCCAATCGCAGACGAACGAGCCTGCGGAATTTGAAATCGAGGTGGAGCTTGCCGACGGCCGGGCCTCGCTGAAACTTCGTTTTGACGCGTTCGCCATCGATTCACACGAATGGTCGGATGCGGATTTCGTATGGCTTGATCTGCTCGATTTGCGTCTGCGTGAGCTGTTGCGCGAACGTGATCTGCTGCGAGACATCGAAATTGCGCGCAATGACGAAACATTGCAGCAGGCACTCTACTCGATAGCCAATCTTGCCTACTCGAATATTGATACCTTTGAGATGCTGGCACGTGTCCATGAGCTCGTCGGCAAGCTGACCTACGCGGAGAACTTCCTCGTCGCACTGTATGACGATACTCGGGATGTCATGCGCTTCGCCTACTACGCCGATACCGGCGATCCGGTCGCGGTCAATGCGCAAAAGGATCTGCCTGCAAGCGACTACCCAAACAGCTTGACGTTTGCCGTGTTGCACAGCGGTCGATCCTTGCTCGGCTCAAGCTCGGCGCTTCGCTTGCAACTCGGTCTCGAAGATGATTTTCGGCTCGGGCCGGAGTGTATTGATTGGCTCGGCGTTCCAATGCTGGAAGGTCATCGTGTGCGCGGCGCAGTAGCCGTGCAGAGCTACGATGAAACACGACGCTACAGCGACAATGATCGCAATCTGCTGACCTTTGTCGCCCAACACATACTCTCGGCCGTCACCCGCAAGAAGGCGCGCGAAGAATTGGAGCTTGAGGTGGTGCGCAGGACATCGGAGCTCGCCGACATGAACTCGGCGTTTCGTGAGGAAGTCGCCGAACGCCAACGAGCCCAACGCATGCAGGCGGCCTTGTTTCGCATCACAGAACTGGCCAGTGAACGCGGCGGCATCGATGCATTCTATCGCGGCGTTCACGGTGTCGTCGGTGAATTGCTCGATGCCCGAAATTTCTTTATTTCCTTGCTTTCAGATCGCGGAGACGAGCTGAGCTTTCCGTATTTCGTCGATGAGCGTGACCGCCCGCTCGAGGTGCGTCGCCTGACCAACGGCATAACCGAGTGGGTATTGCGTCGGCGTCAGCCGCTACTGGCAACCGAGTCCGAGATTGGAGAACTTATCAACGCGGGCGAAATGGTCATGTTCGGCACCTTGCCGAAATGCTGGCTCGGGGTTCCTCTGCTGCTCGATGATCACGCCGTAGGAGTGATGGTCGTGCAAAGCTATGAGGCCGAGGGCGACTACGGGCCGGCCGAGCAGGAAATCCTCCAGTTCGCCTCGTTCCACATAGCGACAACATTGGAACGCAAGCAAATCCAGGAGCGTTTGCTGCAGGCCCATGCGGAGCTCGAACATCGGGTCGAAGAGCGCACCGAAGCACTCAAGATGGCTAACCAGGATCTGCTCAAGCAGATCGCCGTGCGCAAGCAGGTCGAATCGCGCCTCAAGCATGAAGCGTTCCACGATGGATTGACCGGACTTCCGAATCGCGCGGCGCTCCTGCTGCGCCTGCAGGTATTGCTGCAGCGCTATCGGCAAGACCCGCAGAGATTGTTCGCTGTATTGTTTCTCGATCTCGACCGCTTCAAGGTGGTCAACGATTCCGTCGGCCACCTGCTTGGCGATGAACTACTGATCGAGGCCGGCAAGCGCATCGCCGGTTGCATCGAGCCGCCGAATCGAGTCGCACGCCTCGGGGGCGATGAATTCACCGTGCTTCTGGAAGATATCGAAAACGTCGAAGATGCCTGCCGCATCGCCAATCGCCTGCTCGCCGCCTTGGTCGATCCGATTCGTCTGGGCGACAAGGAAATCTATACTTCGGCCAGTATCGGCATCGCCCTGACCCACCCGCGCTACCAGCATCCCGAGGAATTGCTGCGGGATGCCGATGTCGCGATGTACCGCGCCAAGGCCCATGGCCGACAACGTTTTGAATTGTTCGATGAGGAGTTGCGCCAGGAAGCGCTGAATGTCCTCGATCTCGAAAGCGACTTGCGCCGCGCACTGACGCGTGATGAATTCGAGCCCTATTTGCAACCGATCGTTCGTCTGGCCGATGGCAGCGTACTCGGCTATGAGGCGTTGCTGCGCTGGCGACACAGCACGCGCGGCCTGTTGCTGCCTGACGATTTTCTCGCCGTTGCCGAAGATTCCGGCAACGTCGAGCAGATTGACTGGCAGCTCTATGAAAAGGTCTGCAAATCGATCGCCAGACTCGAGGACGATCGCGCCTATGTCGGCATCAACGTATCCGCCCGCCATTTCCGCTCGCCACGTCTCGTCGAAAATCTGCTCGACATGCTCAGCGCCTATCGGATTCCGACCTGGCGAATTCGCATTGAGGTCACCGAAGGTCTGCTTCTGCAAAATCCGGAACAGGCCTGCAAGACGATCCAGACCCTGCGCGAAGCCGGCGTGCTGACATCACTCGATGATTTCGGTACCGGCTACTCGTCCCTTTCCTACCTGCACCGTTTCCCGCTTCACGCCCTGAAAATCGACCGCTCGTTCATTGCAGAACTTCAGGCCGATCTCAGCGGCAACAGCGTGGCAGTCGTCCGCGCCATTCGCGCCTTGGCCGGTTCACTCGGTATGGAAGTGGTTGCCGAAGGCATCGAGACCCGAATCCAATGCGAAGCACTGATGCAGCTCGACTGCACGATCGGCCAAGGCTTCCTGTTCGCGCATCCGCGCCCGGCGGCAGAGCTTGAGAAGGTAGCCTGAGCGTCCGAATGGTCCGCTTGATCGTTGCTCAGTCAGCTTGCCTTTGACGCCAATATTCGCCCAGTACGACCGCGGCGCTGACCGAGATGTTGAGACTGTCGACGATGCCGCTGCCCGGAATCGAAATCTTGTGGTCGGCGGCTTCGATGAGGGCGCTACTCATGCCCTCGCCTTCCGCTCCGAACACGAGAACCTTGCGTGGCATCAGGCGAGTCGTATAAAGATTCTCGCCACCGCGAGGCAGGGTTGCGGTGATTCGATAGTCCGCTTCGCGCAGGCTTGCCAAGGCAGCAAATTCATCCTCGACGCGAACCAGCGGCACCCGCTCGGCGCCGCCTTCGGCCACGCGTGCGGCAGCACCGGATAAATCCAGCGATGAGGTCGCCGGCACAATCACGCCTGCCACCCCGAAGTGTGCAGCGCTGCGCAGCAGCGCACCAAGGTTATGCGGATTGCCCACCCCATCAAGCCAGATCAACAGGGACGCCGCCGGAGCCTTCGGCTGGGCAGCGAGCAAATCCTGCAAACTGAGCGCGGGCGGACGCAGCATCTCGAAGCACAGGCCTTCGTGGTGACGCGAGCCGGTCAACTTGTCGAGGTCGGTGTTCTCGACCACGCGATAGCCAAGCTTGTGGTTGACGCACCAGGCCAGAACCGCCTTCAACTCGGCGATGCGCGATTCAAGCAGATAGACCTTGCGCAAATGTTCTGGCCGTTGAGCGAACGCAGCCAGACAGGCGTTGATTCCATACAAGCGCATCTCTCCGCTTGGACGAACGATTCGCGATTCTTCCCGAGGCGGTTCGGACGTAATCGCGGAATCGCGAGCAGCGCGTGCTTTTTTATCCAACCGATGTTCGGCTTGAGGTGCCCTGCTCTTCCACGGAGAAGGCGTTTCAGATTTCCCACTTTTCCACTTGCTCTCACTCATCTGCAATTCCCTTGTGCGTTCGATTCGCACCATCGCGACAGCATCGCATGCTCGATGTTTTGCCGATGTGAAGGCGCGACTGCGCCGTTACGCATGACCACCAACGACAGGAGTTTCGGCATCAAGAGCATCGATCTTGCGTGCCAGGGCATCGGGCGAGCGCGTGAATGGAGCCAACAGCGTGTAAAAAGAAGGAACGACAAACAACGACAGCAAGGTCGAGAACGCGACGCCGAATATCACCACGACACCAATCGCCGCGCGACTGGCCGAACCCGGACCACCCGCAAGCACGAGTGGAACCGCGCCCGCTATGGTCGCCACCGAGGTCATAAGGATCGGCCGCAAACGCACCGATGCGGATTCGGCGATCGCTTCGCTGATGCTCATGCCTTCATCTCGCAACTGGTTGGCGAACTCGACAATCAGGATGCCGTTCTTTGCGGCCAGACCAATCAGCATGACGATGCCGATTTGACTGAACAGATTCAGACTGTTTCCGGTGACCCAGAGTCCGATCAAGGCACCGAGCACGGCAAGCGGAACAGTGAGCATGATCACGAACGGATGCATGAAACTTTCAAACTGCGCGGCGAGGACGAGGTAGACAACGAGCAAGGCAAGCGCAAACGTCAGAATCACCGCGCCACCGGCCTGCAGGTACTCGCGTGAGTCACCCTTGTAATCAATCTGCGCGCTCGGCGGCAGTTCTTCGGCGGCCGTCTTCTTGACCCAATCCAGCGCCTCGCCGAGCGTGTAGCCGGGCGCCAAACCGGCCGACAGGGTGATCCCGCGCAGGCGATTGAAGCGATTGAGTCGACCCGGCTCGGCCAGTTCAGTCAGGCTGACCAGATTCGCCAGCGGAATCAATTCGCCACTGCGCTCGGAGCGCACATACAGATTGTCCAGATCAGCCGGCGCGGCGCGATCGGTGCGCTGCGCCTGCATGATGACATCGTATTCCTCGCCACCTTCGACATAGGTCGTCACCTTGCGTCCGCCCATCATGGTCTCCAGCGTGCGGCCGATTTCCTGCGCCGACACGCCGAGATCAGCAGCGCGCTCATGGTCGATATCGACGCGCATTTGCGGCTGGGTTTCCTTGTAGTCGGAATCCGGTCCGAACAGGCCAGGATTGGCTTCCATGCGCGCGAGCATGCGATCCCGCCATTGCGCGAGCTCCTTGTAGTCGGGGCCGCCGAGCACGATGTTGACCGGCTGGCCGCCGCCTCGAATCAGTCCGGTGCGATACGAGGGCACCGCGCGAACGCCTGGCAGC
This sequence comes from Dokdonella sp., assembly GCA_039930065.1. GTDB lineage: Bacteria > Pseudomonadota > Gammaproteobacteria > Xanthomonadales > Rhodanobacteraceae > Dokdonella. Next base: position 264 of record JBDSPX010000248.1, on the reverse strand, counting down.
ACGGCGAGCTCCTTGCGCAGCTGGTCGGCGACCTCAGGTGTCGATTCTTTTCGCTTTGTCCAATCCTTGAGAAATACCGTGATACGACCCGTATGCATTTCCTGGCTTGCACCATAGCTGCCCGGGACGCGTGAATTGACCCGCTCAATCGGACCGCCATCGCCGATCAGGGCCAGAAATTTCTGCTCGACATCGTGCATCTGGCCGACTGTATAGTCGAAACCGGCACCTTCGGGCCCGGTGACTGAAACATGAAAGACTCCA
>JBDSPX010000247.1:0-3612 GCA_039930065.1 Dokdonella sp. | reverse complement strand
CCGAACAAATCCAATTTCTGCAAGGCGTACCTGATTATTTTCCTGGCTATGATCGTCTTGTTCTTCCTGTTTGGTGGTATGGCGATGATGACCGCCATGCAACACGCCGGCTCTACTGGAATGTAGTTTCAATGCGCCTGCCTTCACGGGCAGGCGCGCTTTTACTGACGATCTGTGATCACTCCGGGTCGTAATCGAGATTCGGTGCCAGCCAGCGCTCTGCTTCGAGCAAAGTCCAACCCTTGCGTTCGGCGTAGTCGAGCACCTGTTCGCGGCTGATCTTGCCGACCACGAAATACTGGCTTTTCGGGTGCGAGAAATACCAGCCTGAGACCGCCGCCGTCGGCAGCATGGCGAAATTTTCGGTGATCGTGATTCCGGCGTTGGTGCTTGCGTCGAGGATGCGGAACAACGTCGCTTTTTCGGTGTGATCGGGGCAGGCCGGATAGCCCGGAGCAGGGCGTATGCCGCGGTATTTTTCGGCGATCAGCGCATCGTTGGCCAGCGATTCATCGTGCGCATATCCCCAATACTCGCGTCGCACGCGCTGGTGCAGGCATTCGGCGAAGGCTTCGGCGAGTCGATCGGCCAGCGCCTTGAGCAGGATCGCCGAGTAGTCGTCGAAGTCCTGCTCGAAGCGCGCGACATGCGCATCGATGCCGATGCCAGCAGTGACTGCAAACGCTCCGATCCAATCCTCGACACCGGATTCTTTCGGTGCGATGAAGTCACTCAGGCAAAAATCCGGGCGTTCCACAGGCTTGTCGGCTTGCTGGCGCAGACCATGCAATCGCGCGAGCAGGGAGCCATCCGCATTGAATACGTCGATGTCTTCGCCGTGGCTGCTGGCTTTCCACAGGCCGAATACGCCACTGGCCGAAAGCCATTTTTCCTTGATGATGCGCCCGAGCATGGTCTGCGCATCGTTGAAAAGTTCACTGGCCTGTACGCCGACGACTTCATCGGTGAGGATCGCGGGATAGCGTCCAGCCAATTCCCAGGCGTTGAAGAATGGCGACCAGTCGATGAAAGGCACCAGTTCTTCGAGCGGGAAATCCTTGAACACCGTAATGCCGGGTTGCTTCGGAGCAGGCGGCTGATAGTTCGCCCAATCACCGTCAAAGCGCTGTGCGCGTGCCTTTTCAAACGAAACCAGACGTTTGCCATTGCCGCGATCCTTGTGCCGCTCGCGGATGTCCGCGTATTCGGCGCGAATCTTGTCCATGAAGGCATCGACCAGATCCTTGCTGATCAACGATTGCGCCACCCCGACGGCGCGCGAGGCATCCTTGACCCAGACGGTTGGCGCCTTGTAATGCGGATCAATTTTCAGCGCCGTGTGCGCGCGTGATGTCGTCGCGCCGCCGATCAACAACGGCAGATGGAAATCCTGGCGCTGCATCTCGCGTGCGACATGCGCCATTTCCTCCAGCGACGGTGTAATCAGACCCGAGAGTCCGATCATGTCGGCATTTTCCGCGCGCGCGGTGTCTAGGATCTTCTGCGCCGACACCATCACGCCAAGATCAATCACCTCGAAGTTGTTGCAGCGAAGCACGACGCCGACAATGTTCTTGCCGATGTCGTGCACGTCGCCCTTGACCGTGGCCATGACAATCTTGCCATTGGTCTTGCCGACATCGCCGGTCCGAAGTTTCTCTTCCTCGATAAACGGCAGCAACCAGGCCACGGCTTTCTTCATCACGCGCGCCGACTTGACCACTTGCGGCAGAAACATCTTGCCGGCGCCGAACAGGTCGCCCACGATGTTCATGCCATCCATCAAGGGCCCCTCGATCACATCGAGCGGTCGCGTCGATTGCAGGCGTGCCTCCTCGGCATCGACTTCGGCGTATGCATCAATGCCATGAACAAGTGCATGGGCAAGACGTTTGGCGACCGGCAATGCGCGCCACTCGTTCTTTTCGTCTCGAATCCCCAATCCAGAATCCCGACTCCCGCGCCTGTACGTCGCGGCAAATTCGAGCAGGCGCTCGGTCGCATCGGCACGCCGGTTGAGGACGATGTCCTCAACGCGTTCGCGCAGTTCGGGATCGAGTTCATCGACGATCGGCAGCGCGCCTGCATTGACGATGCCCATGTCCATGCCCGCGCGGATCGCGTGATAAAGGAATACCGCATGGATTGCCGCGCGTACCGGCTCGTTGCCGCGGAATGAAAATGAGACATTCGAGACGCCGCCCGAAACATGGCAGTGCGGCAGCGTCTGCCGAATGATCCTGGTCGCCTCGATGAAATCAACCGCGTAGTTGTTGTGTTCATCGATGCCGGTGGCGATGGCGAAGATATTCGGATCAAAAATGATGTCTTCGGGCGGAAAGTCGAGTTGCTCAGTGAGGATGCGATAGGCCCGCGTGCAGATCGCGACCTTGCGTTCGCAGGTGTCGGCCTGGCCTTCTTCGTCGAAAGCCATGACCACGGCGGCGGCGCCATAGCGCATGACCTTGCGCGCCTGTTCGAGGAAAGCTTCCTCGCCTTCCTTGAGCGAAATCGAGTTGACCACGCCCTTGCCCTGCAGGCATTTGAGTCCGGCTTCGATGACCGACCATTTCGACGAATCGACCATGACCGGAATGCGTGCGATATCGGGTTCAGAAGCGATCAGATTGAGGAAGCGCACCATCACGGCTTCCGAATCGATCAGGCCTTCGTCCATGTTGACGTCGAGAATCTGCGCACCGGCGTCTACCTGCTGGCGGGCAACCTCGACGGCATCTTCATAGCGGCCTTCCTTGACCATCTTGCGGAACTGCGCACTGCCGGTGACATTGGTTCGCTCGCCGATGTTGATGAAATTCAGTTCGGGCGTGATGACCAGCGGTTCAAGGCCCGATAGAACGGTATGACGCAAGCTATCGCTCATGCGGCCTGATCCTTTTCAAACACAGGCAGCACGCGAGGCGCAAGTCCGCGCACAGTTTCCGCTATCGCCTTGATATGCGCGGGCGTCGTGCCACAACAGCCGCCGACGAGATTGAGCAATCCTGATGTCGCGAATTCGCGCAAGGTCGTGGCCATTTCTTCGGGCGTCTCGTCGTATTCGCCAAAGGCATTCGGCAAGCCCGCATTCGGATGCGCGCTGACATAACTGTGGCTGACCCGCGACAGGGTTTCGACATGCTCACGCATATCGGTTGCGCCGAGTGCGCAGTTGAGGCCGAATGAAAGTGGTCGACTGTGTGCAAGCGAAGCATGGAACGCTTCAGCGGTCTGTCCCGAAAGCGTGCGACCCGAGCGATCGGTGATCGTGCCCGAGATCATGATCGGCAAACGGCCGCCGCGTTGCTCGTAGACTTCGCCGATTGCATACAGCGCAGCCTTTGCATTCAAGGTGTCGAAAATCGTTTCGACCATGATTGTGTCGGCGCCACCGTCAATCAGGCCTTCGACGGCTTCGCGATAGGTGCCGCGCAGTTCGTCGAAATTCGTATTGCGAAAGCCCGGATCGTTGACATCGGGGCTGATCGACGCGGTGCGGCTGGTGGGTCCGAGTACGCCGATAACGAAACGCGGTTGCTCGGGCGTTTTCGCCGTAAACGCATCGCAGCACGCGCGCGCCACGCGAGCGCCCTCGCGATTGAGTTCGTAGAC
>JBDSPX010000246.1:0-9924 GCA_039930065.1 Dokdonella sp. | reverse complement strand
GCCAATGACCATCGATCCTTGCGACGTGCTGGCCGGAAAGATCACGCGATCGTTGGACGTTTGCGCACGTGCGAGCAAGGGCAGGGCGAACAAACAGGTCATCAGGATACGAAACATGGCGATCAAGAATCGAACTCCAGGCGTTGGTGATGGATGCTGTGATTGAGCTCGGTGGCATCCCTGGCGAATTGGCCATTGAAGAAGTACGCCGCGATGCTCGAACGAATGCACTTGCCTTCGAATAACGCGCTTGCGCAATGGGAAAGCATCAACGAAGGCGCAAGGTATCGGCGGACTCTGTTGATAACGTAGGCGTCGGTGTTCAGCCCGTCATTCATGATCCACTCCAGATTCGGATTTTTCGCGCAGAAAGGGACGCCAACTGAATTGTGCAGGTACTGGATCGCAGCCACCTTCGCACAGCGGCTGGCAACGCAAGAGGCGATTCAGGGTAAGCCAACTGCCACGCAAGCTGCCAAATCGCGCAATCGCTACGCGCGCATAGTCAGAGCAACTCGGATGAAAGCGACAGTGCGCGCCGAGTAGCGGACTTATGAACCGTTTGTAGAATGTCAGCAGTGAGAGGATCAGGCGTGACACGATAGTGATAGTGTGGCTCGTACGGGAGAGTGGCACCAAGCCCAAGACAAGCGGTTGCCGGAGGCGGGTACTTAGGCTATAACACGCCGCCGCCGAGTCACAAGGTAAGGACGGAAATGGCGAAATCCACGAAAAGCACTCAATCTGCTGCCAAATCGGGCAAGGCTGCGACACGCGCCAAGCCAGCAACAAAGCCGAAGGAGAAGGCCGTCGCGAAAGCGGGTGCTTCGAACGCCAAGTCCAAACCTGTTGAGAGAAAGCCGGTGGCAAAGAAAGCCGTTGTAAAGAAAACCGTTGCAAAGAAAGCGGTGGCGAAAGCCCCAGCTGCCAAGAAGGTCGCGGCCAAGAAGTTGGCCGTAAAGTCCCCCTTGGCTTCAGCCAAATCCTCGGCGACCTCGAAAACAGGAAAGTCGGGCGAAAAAGCAAAAGTCGCTGTTCCTGTGCCCGCGAAAGCGAAAGTGGCCGTCGCCTCAGGAAAGTCTTCCGTGACTGTGGCAAAAATCAGCGAGGCCCCAGCGCCTGCTCCTATTCCCTCAAAGAACACCCATTCATCCGTGATCGAATCTACGACTGCTTCACCCGTTGCACCCCGCTCGAAGGCCCCAGCAAAGACCGTCACCTCGACCAAGCTCAAGGGCGTGACGATGCAGGATGGCCGCTACGCCCTGCCGACCACGACGGTCGTCGACTTGCCGGCCGGCTACCGTCCGTCCTCGAAAGAGGAATACATGAATCCGATTCACCTCGAATATTTCCGTCGCAAGTTGCAAAGCTGGCGTGAGGATCTGGTCGAGGAATCCAAGCAGACCATCGAGAACCTGCGTGATGAAGTGCGCGATGTCGGCGACGAGGCCGAACGGGCCACGCGCGAAACCGAAAACTCACTGGAGCTGCGCACTCGCGATCGCTACCGCAAGTTGATCTCGAAGATTGACAAGGCACTCAAGCGAATTGAAGAAGGCCGTTACGGGTTCTGTGAAGAAACCGACGAGGACATCGGCATCGATCGCCTCGACGCGCGACCCATCGCCACCCTTTGTCTGGATGCCCAGGAACGCTGGGAACATCGCCAGAAGCAGATGGGGGACTGAAGTGCCGGGAGTGGGGAATAGAGAATCGAGAATCGGAAAAGCCGTTCGCCTCGACTCGAAAATTCCGCTGATGCAATTGCCATGGGCAGGCGGACATCGAAAAGTGATGGGAAGCCGCTCTGCCGATTCTCCATTCCCGTTTCTCCATTCCCGTGCATAGGCGCTACTTCGGCACCGACGGTATCCGCGGACGCGTGGGCGAGTGGCCGATCACGGCCGATTTCATGCTCAAGCTCGGGCGGGCGATGGGAATTGTGCTTCGGCGCGATACCGATCGACCGGTCGTCCTGATTGGCAAGGACACGCGCGTCTCCGGCTACATGTTTGAATCGGCACTCGAAGCGGGTTTGCTCGCGGCGGGGGCAGAAGTGCGCCTGCTCGGACCGATGCCGACACCCGGGGTCGCTTATCTGACACGTTCGATGCGAGCGGATGCGGGTATCGTCATCAGTGCTTCGCATAATCCACATCAGGACAATGGCATCAAATTTTTCTCGGCAGTCGGCGAGAAACTTGATGACGCAGTCGAACTGGCGATCGAAGCGGAACTCGACGAGCCATTTTCGACGGTGGCTTCGGAAGCGATCGGCAAGGCCGTACGCATCGATGATGCATCGGCGCGCTATCTGGAATTCTGCAAATCGACGGTGCCGCGCTCGTTCAATCTGCACGGCCTGCATCTCGTCATCGATTGCGCGCATGGCGCGACCTACCAGATCGCGCCGAAGATGTTCAGCGAACTCGGAGCGACGGTCACCGCGATTGGCAATCGGCCCGATGGACTCAACATCAATCGCGATTGCGGTTCGACCAGCCCGCAGGCTTTGAGCCGTGTGGTTGTTGAAACCGGTGCAGATCTTGGCATCGCTTTCGATGGCGATGGCGACCGCTTGCAGATGGTGGATGCGCGCGGCCGAGTGATTGATGGAGACGAGTTGCTCTACATCCTCGCCGTCGACTGGTTTGCCCAAGGGCGGCTGGCTGGCCCGCTGGTCGGTACCTTGATGAGCAACTATGGTCTCGAGCAGGCGATGGCGAGCCTTGGTGTTCCCTTCATGCGGACCCGGGTCGGTGATCGCTATGTGATGCAGGCATTGCGGGAGCACGCCGGCGTCCTTGGCGGTGAGGCTTCGGGACATATCCTGTGTCTGGATCGGGTGTCGACCGGCGATGCCATCGTCAGCGCTTTGCAGGTATTGGAAGTTTTGTTGCGCAGTGAGATGAGTCTCGGCGACGCGGCGGATGGCATGCACAGGGTGCCGCAGACCACGGTCAATATCCGCGCCAGCGGCGGTGCTGCGCTGGTTGCCGATGCGCAAGTTCAGCGTATTTTGGCCAAGGTGCAGGGCCAACTCGCAGGCCATGGCCGCGTGGTTCTGCGTCCTTCGGGTACCGAACCGCTCGTGCGGGTGACCGTGGAAGCGAGCGACGCCGATCTCGTGGCTCGCCTGGTTGAAGAACTCGCCGAAGCCGTCAAGGCCGCGCAGACGCGCGTTTCCTGAGTACTCGTGAAATAATCACGCTTCTTGGCTCGGCCTCGTTGTTCAGGATTTGGGCGAAGTTCTTCATACTCAGAATCCGCACGCGCACCGCGGCGGATCAGGGAAGCTGCCAATGAAACATGTACCGACGCTCGATATCCGACGCTACGACAGCGATCGGGACGCCTTTGTTGCCGAGCTTGGCGCGGCTTATCGTGAATTTGGATTTTGCTGCATCAGGGGTCATGGCATTCCGAAGACCGATATTGATGCGGCCTATGAAGTGTTTCAGAACTTCTTCGCGCTACCGACCGAGGTCAAGCAGAAGTATCACCAACCCGGTACCGGAGGGGCTCGTGGCTACACGCCGTTCGGCGTCGAGACAGCCAAGGATTCCAAGCACGCGGATCTCAAGGAGTTCTGGCACATCGGTCGCGAGATTCCACGCGATTCGAAATATGCCGATGTCATGGCGCCGAACATCTGGCCGGACGAGATCGAAGGATTTCGCGAATACGGATATGGCTTGTATCAGGCGCTCGATGCCCTCGGCTCGCGCGTGCTGCGTGCGCTGGCTTTGCATATCGAGCTTGACGAGAACTTCTTCGAAAACAAAACGAATTTCGGCAATTCGATCCTGCGCCCGATCCACTATCCGCCAATCTCCGCGACTGACATTCCAAACGTGCGCGCCGGCGCCCACGAGGACATCAACTTCATCACCTTGCTGGTCGGTGCGAGCGCCGAAGGTCTCGAAGTGCTGACCCGTGAAGGCAGCTGGTTGCCGATCACGACCGAAGGTGACGCGATCGTCGTCAATATCGGCGACATGCTCCAGCGCCTGACCAATCACGTTTACCCCTCGACGACCCACCGCGTCATCAATCCGCAGAACGAAAACGCGCGCAAGCCGCGCTACTCTGTGCCGTTCTTCCTGCACCCGAATCCCGATGTCGTACTCGATGTACTGCCGTCCTGCGTCACCGCTGAAAATCCGAGTCGCTATCCAACGCCGATCACCTCGCACGAATATCTGCTTGAGCGCTTGCGCGAAATCAAGTTGATCTGAGCACGCTGTGTTCTCCCATTTGATCGCCTGATCCGTATCTCGGAGATGCAAGTGAAGACTTCGCTTGCCGACAGGCAGCAATCCGCGAACACATTGCGCCTATCGCTGACTGCCGTGTTGGTGGCGCTTGTGCTGAGCGCGGTCTTTCGTGCGGCTTTTTCCGCGTATTTCCTGCTCGACGATTTCGGCATGCTGTCCATTGTCCGGTTTCTCGATAATCCGCTGGAGCCGTTCGTTCGCAATCATATTCCTGGCGGGCTCTATTACCGACCGCTAGGCATGATTCTGTGGTGGCTCAGCGAGCGCCTGTTCGGCGCAAATGCGCCTGATCATTACCTCATCAACCTTTTCCTGCATGCCGCAGTTGCAGCGGCGTTGTGGCATCTGGTTTCAAAGGTCTGCGCAAGTCGCTGGATCGGTCTTGCCGCTGCCGCATGCTTTGCCCTGCATCCGATTGGCGTCGGAACCACGCTCTGGTTGTCGGATCGGTTTGACCTGCTCGCCTTGCTATTCGGTTTGCTCGGATTGGCTTCGGCACTCGACTTCAGCCGAAACGGTGCGAAACGAGCACTTTTCAGAACGCTTGCCTTGCTGTCCTTGGCCTTGTTGTCGAAAGAAATCGCGCTGGCGTGTTTTGCCGCCACAGGTGTGATCTGGCTAAGTGCCGAATATGAGTCCCGTCTCGCGGCGAGGATTCGCACATGTCTGATTCTTTGTTTGCCCGTAGCGATCTATTTGCTCGTCCGTTTCTCTGTGCTTGGCTTTCCAAGTGCGGAAATGCTCAGTGCAGATGAAGGCAATTCGGGCAGTTTGACCCTGCTGGCCGACGGATTCTCAAATTGGGTACTCGGCTGGCTGGATTATTTCACTTATCGTTACCGACTCGATGGCTGGAAGGCGATCACTTCGACGATTGGATTTCTGCTGCTATTTGCACTCGGCGTGGCAGCTTCATTGCAGCCATGGAACTTGCGCAGACGTCAGGCGATGTTTGCCGGACTGGTGCTCTGGCTTTCGACTGGCGTGCTGCAATTTCCCTTGCTTGGACATTTCAGTGTTCGCCTGAATGAAGCCACGGATGTGGTCAGCGCGATCGTAAGTTCGCGATATTTCTATTCGTCACTCGCGGGCTTTTTGATCGCAGCTGCGGTGTTGCTGTCGCCGTTGTGTCTGGCTCGAAAATGGGCTGGAGTTTGTGCGACCTCTGCCATTTTCATGCTGATATTGGTCTGGTTTTCAGCTTCACAGGACGCGTCGCGCGGGCATCGCATCGAAACCCGGGCACAGAAAGAGATCGTTGATGCTGCAATCCTCGCGATGGATTCGATGGTGATCCCGATCGATGGTTGCCAGGTGTATCTGCTGGACACGACGAGTTGGGCGTTTGGCTGGATATCCGATGAGGCCATCAAGGCAACCACCCCGAATCTTCAGCGCGTATCAGGGTGTCTTGTCCAGACCGAGCACACGCCGTGGTACCACATTGCTACCCTCGATCGATTGGATCCGCTTTCGCTGCGGCCCCTGAGTGTCATTGTTGGGGGAGGCGAGAGCGCTGCACAACAACCGATTGGTAGAGCGCGCTTCCTGCTTCTCAATCTTGAAGCGAATGCGCCAGTGCCCACAGACAGCAAAGCGCGATTCCTGAGCTGGCAGGGACGTGAGTTTGTCGATGTGACGGACGATGTGATGAGCGGTCGTCGCAAGCCCGGCTTTGTGTGCAATCGGTCGCCAAACCAGTGCAAGTAGGTCGATGGGCATCCAATCGGCGCGATATTTCATCGACGAGTCGACCTTGCAACGCGAAGCTGCGGTGATTCAGGCTAGCGGACGGTCCTGGAAGAGTCACAAATCAAGAGGGTTCCTGCTTCTCGACTTTTAGACAGTTTGCACATCGTCTATCCTATGTCGCGAATTCAGGGGATTTCCATGTCGGTAACTTCATCGTCGATCCGCTCAGGTGCACTGAGTGGCATCGGCTGGCGCGTATTCAATGTTCTGCAACTGCTGTTTACGTTGATGTGGACGTCGATGCTCATTTGCGCGGCGTTTCTGGTACTGATAGCCACAGGGGGCAACAAACGCTGGCCGCTGCGCATGGCGTCTCGGGCCTGGGCGCCGGGTTTGTTGACGGGCGCTGGAGTCACGCTTGAACTGGAGGGATTCGATAAAGTCGATTTCTCACAGGCCTATATTGTTGTCGCCAATCATCAGTCGATCATTGATATTTGCGTGCTTTTCCGGGCCCTGCCGGTGCCGCTGCGTTTCGTCCTCAAGCAGGAGCTCGCGCGTGTGCCGTTTGTCGGCGCCTATGCGCGGGCAATGGGCATGGTATTCATTGAACGCCAATCCGCGCGCAATGCGTCGAAAAATCTCCACGATGCGGTCGAACTTTTTCGCGAGGGTCACAGCCTTTGCGCGTTTCCTGAGGGAACCCGTAGTCGTGACGGCCGCGTCGGCGCGTTCAAGGGCGGTGTCTTCAAGCTCGCCATCGAGGCCGGCATTCCAATCCTGCCGATCGCCATCGAAGGTAGCGGAGAGGTGCTGCCGGCTTGCGGATTCCGTGTCCGCCCCGGCCAGATACGCTTGAGCGCAGGAGCGCCGATTTCGACGAAGGGCCTGCTGCAGAGTGATCGCCAGCAACTGGCATTGCGGAGCCAGCAGGCCATCGTCGCGTTGCAGCGGCTTCGATAATCTCCGCAATCTTCACGCCAATCCATTACACGAATGCAGGATTAGCTGAGCAGGTAGTTTGCACGAAAAAAGGGATTTATGTGAGAACTATACTTGTTATTATCATGTTCACACTCGTCAGCGCGACGTCTGTCGCGCAAACCGTTCGCGGCGAGCCGCCGCCGGACGCGCTTGGTGTGGACAAGGACAAACATGAAGTGCATGTCAGCGACTATCACGGCAAGGTGGTCGTACTGACCTTCTGGGCGAGCTGGTGCGGTTATTGTCTGAAAGAGTTACCGATTCTTGAGAGCGTGCAACGCAAGGCGGGAAAGGATCGGATTGCTGTCGTGGCGATCAATACCGACAAGGATCGTTCAGACTACCTTGCCATGCGTCGAAGGATGAAGGGTTTTACGATGACGATGACCGAAGATCGTGGAGGAGACAGTGTCGCTGATCGCTATGGCGTCACCGGTTACCCACACATGGTCATGATTGACAAGGAAGGGCTGGTCGCGTTTACCCAGGAGGGTTATTCGAAGGAATCTCTGCCGAAGATCGTCGAGGAAATCAACGGTCTGCTTGAGGAGTGACGCATGGCCTCAGCCGAGTATTGACTCGGCCCTGGAATGGTATGACCTTGACCCTCTACGATCGGCTGATGCAACTCGAATCCTTATCGAGATTCAAGTCGAGCAGGCGCGCGACTTGTGAAGCATCCAGCAATGATGCGCGGTCTCAGTTCGGCGTCTTCTTGCGGAATTTCCTCGACTGCCCGCCCATCAGATGCAAGGCCAGGCGATCCGGAATGAGTTTGAGCATTGACTTGATGAGACGATTGACGCGCCCATTGATGTAGACGGCCTCGCCACGCTCGACCGCATCGAGCCCCTGACGGACGACTGTATCGGCGTCCATCCACATCCATTTCGGTAGCTTCGACATCATCGCGCGCGAGCCGGTGACATCGTGGAATTCGGAATAAGTGAAGCCCGGACATAGCGCGCAGGTATGCACACCATCGTGGCCGTATTCGAGATGCAGCGCCTGTGAAAGCTTGATCAAGTAGGACTTGGCACCCGCATAGAGTGTTTGCCCAGCCGATCCCGGAATATGTCCGGCCAGTGATGCGACATTGATGATGCGCCCATGCCCGCGCTCGAGCATGCCGGGCAGCAGGCGATGGCAGAGCTCGCTCGGTGCGGTCATCAGCACCTGGATGAAATCGGCCTGGACGCTCCACGGCTGGCTGACGAAGTAGCCGGTGACGCCATAGCCGGCATTGTTGACCAGCATGTCGATGACAATGTCTTGCTGCTTCAGACGTTCGACAAGGGTTGCCGGAGCCGTGCAGTCGGCAAGATCACAAGCCATCACGTCGACCTTGATGGCATGCCTTTCGCGCAATTCGCAGGCAAGTTGATCGAGACGATCAAGCCTGCGCGCGACCAGCACGAGATTCGCGCCTCGCTTCGCCAGCTCTCGTGCGAATGCGGCGCCAATGCCGGCCGAGGCGCCGGTGACAAGGGCGGTTCGGGGTTCTTGTGTCATGAATTCGCGCTCGTTGAGATGAGTCCTGAGGAGGTTAACCCGGCAGCGTCTTGACCGGTAACCAAAACCCGGGAATTTGCCGCAGCACGCTTGCGTCGCTATCCTTCGCGCCCGTTCGGACCTCCGGATTCAACCGATGCGCCGCAATCTCGTTGCTGGAAACTGGAAGATGCATGGCACGCGCACGAGCTCGACCGAGCTTGTCGCCAGCCTTACCGCCAACCCGCCGGAAGGCGCTGATATCGCGGTGATTCCGCCGTTTCCGTATCTGGCCGAGTTGATCTCGGCAAATGCGAATAGCGCGATTGCTTTCGGTGCGCAGGATCTCAGCGAACACGGGCAGGGTGCGTACACCGGTGAAGTTGCAGGCAGCATGCTCGTCGATATCGGTTGTCGTTACGTGCTGGTGGGTCATTCCGAGCGCCGTCAATACCATGGCGAAACCAACGAGGTGGTCGCGCGCAAGTTCGTTGCCGCTCAAGCTGCCGGATTGGTGCCGATTCTCTGTGTCGGCGAATTGCTCGAGCATCGCGAGGCCGGAGAAACCGAAGCGGTCGTCGGCGTGCAGCTCGACGCAGTGCTGGCACTCGCCGGGATTGGCGCCTTCGAAAACGCCGTGGTCGCCTACGAGCCGGTGTGGGCGATTGGCACAGGAAAAACGGCCACCCCGGACCAGGCGCAAGACGTTCATGCATTCATGCGTGACAAATTCGTAAAGCAGGATGCTAGAATAGCCAGCTCGCTGCGCCTCCTGTATGGCGGCAGCGTAAAGGCCGCCAATGCTGCCGAACTGTTTGCCCGGCCCGATATTGATGGCGGTCTGATTGGCGGCGCTTCGTTGGTGGCGGCCGATTTTCTTGTGATATGCCATGCGGCTGCGACTGCCGCGAACCAGGGTTCCTGATTCAGATGTTCACGATCATTGCTCAAGTTTTCTATGTGCTGATTGCCGTTTCGATGATCGCGCTGATTCTCATGCAGCGCGGTGCCGGTGCCGATGCAGGCTCGGGTTTCGGTGGTGGCGCTTCCTCGACTGTCTTTGGTGCGCGTGGCTCGGCGAATTTCCTGTCGCGCAGCACGGCGGTCCTGGCCGGTTTGTTCTTCCTGCTCAGCCTCGGCATGGGCATGTATCACAGTCGTCCTGCTGCCGTTCGTGGCACATCGGACGACCTTGGCGTGATGGCGGGTGTCGCTCCTGCAGCTCCGGAGGTGCCGGCGCCAGCTGGTGACGTTCCGGCAGCTTCGACCGCGACTCCAACATCGACTGACGTTCCAGCGCCAATGCCTGCCCCCGTTTCGGACAAGCCGGCTTCCGAGCCAGCAAAATCTGATGCGAAGCAGCCGGATAAAGCGAGGAAGGACGGAGTTTGATAGCGTTGCCCAGGTGGCGGAATTGGTAGACGCACTACCTTGAGGTGGTAGCGGCGAAAGCTGTGGGGGTTCGAGTCCCCCCTTG
>JBDSPX010000245.1:0-4811 GCA_039930065.1 Dokdonella sp. | reverse complement strand
GCGGCTTATGCCACGATGCTCTTTTGCATTCCGTCGAAACGCATCGGGCATGAATGCCTCTCCCACAGGAAGCGAACGATCGCCAGCGCAGACGCGATAGGAAAAGCTCGTAGACTTCACACGGCTTCCTGGTTTGAATGCGAGATCACGATGACTCTTGAACAATTGCGTGTCTTCGTTGCGGTCGCCGATGCGTTGCATGTCACTCGTGCGGCCGAGCAGTTGCACATGACGCAATCGGCGGCAAGCGCATCGATTGCGACGCTCGAAGCGCGCTACGAAACGAAACTGTTTCATCGTGTCGGTCGCGGCATCGAACTGACGCGTGAAGGTGCTGAATTTCTTCCCGAGGCGCGCGCGTTGCTGCAACACGCAGCGGCCGTCGAGCTGAGCCTTGGTGAGTTGTCCGGCCATCTGCGTGGTGAGCTGCGCGTCGCTGCCAGCCAGACCGTGGTCAACGAATGGCTACCCGTTCGCGTGGTGAGGTTTCATGCGTGCTTCCCGGATGTCGTAATCCGCTTGACCTCCCGCAATACCGAGCAGGCGGCACGCGCGGTACTCGACGGTTCGGCGGACATCGCCGTCGTTGAAGGCATGCTCGATCCGGGGCCGTTTGTATCGCAGGAAGTGCCAGGTGATCGACTCGTGCTCGTGTTGCCGCAGGCTCATGCCCTGGTCGGCCAAACGCGGGTGACCTCGGCAATGTTGAGCGACGCCGCATGGGTGATGCGTGAGCGCGGATCGGGTACGCGTCGGCTGATCGAAAGCGCCTTGAGTACCTGGGGTGTTGTTGCGAGCGAATTGAACGTGGTGCTCGAAATGCCTTCGAACGAATCGGTTCTCGCGGCCGTCGAGGCGGGTGCGGGCATCAGTGCGATATCGGAACTCGCCGCGCGACGCAGCGGACTGCCGATGATCGATCTTGATCTGCCGCATCGCCGGTTCACCGTGCTGCGACACGGCGAACGTACGCCCAATCGCGCGCTGCAGGCGCTGATCGATTTGCTCGTTGGCGAAAGCAACCAAGCGATCGCTGCGTCGCCTGTCGGCACTCAGCCGGCCATGGCTTGCAGCATCAAGCCGGTCAGCCATGCGCAGTAGGTACCGAGCGCGTAGCCCAACACAGCCATCAGTACACCAACCGGCGCAAGGCTTGGATGGAACGCGCTGGCAACCACCGGCGCACTCGCCGCACCGCCGATATTCGCCTGCGAGCCGACCGCCATGAAAAACAACGGCGCTTTGATCAATTTGGCGACGCCGAGCATGATCAGTGCGTGCACGCTGATCCAGCAGAGCCCGAGCGCGAACAGCTTTGGCCGATCAAACAGCGCTCCGATGTCCATGTGCATGCCGATGGTTGCGACCAGGATGTACAGCGCGGCCGATCCTATTTTCGATGCGCCGACTCCCTCGAGTTTGCGTGCGCGGGTGAAACTCAAGACGAGGCCGAGCGTGGTCGCAATCACCACGACCCAGAAAAATCCGGAGGTCAGACTGTAGCGCGCCAGCGAGGGCGCTGTTTCACCAATCCATGCGGCCAGCGGCTTGCCGATCGCGTGCGACAAACCCATCGCGCCAAGACCGATCGCGAGGATCACCATCAGATCAGTCAATGTCGGGATGCGAGAGTGTTCCGCGTTGAAGGATTCGATGCGTCGTTTCATGTCATCGATCGCGCGCGTGTCAGCACCGGTCCAGCGATCGAAGGCCTCGGCACGTCCGGCGAGGAACAGCACGACGGCCATCCAGACATTCGCAACCAGCACATCGACTGCGACAAATTGACCGAACAAGTTGTTGTCGACGTTGAAAACATCTTTCATCGCAGCCTGGTTCGCACCGCCGCCAATCCAGCTTCCGGCGACTGTGGTCATGCCGCGCCAAGTGTCACCGGCCACGGTCTCCGGTGAAATGATCTCGAACAATCCGAACGCGAATACTGCGCCGAACATCACGCCGAGCGTACCTGTGAGGAACATGATGATCGCCTTCGGCCCCATCCGGCGGATGCCTTCGAAGTCGATCGACAGGGTCAGCAAGACCAGGGCCACCGGCAACAGGTAGTCACGTGCCATCGGATACAGGCTACTGGCGTTGCCATCGATAAGTCCGGCGCTGTTGAACACAGCCGGGATGAAATAGCAGAGCAACAGCGCGGGCACATAAGTGTAGAAACGCTTGAAGAAGCCCGCTGGCCGCGCGGCTGTCCAGAACACGAAGCCGAGGGATACCGCCAGAAGACCCATCACGACGGTGTCGTCGGTGATCAGAGCGCTCGAGGTTTGGACTTCCTGCATGAGTGTTTTCAGAATTGGCGCGTCAGCGCGAAAGTCCACGATCCTCGCACATTGCCACGGGCGCGTGGCTGTTCAGCATCGACGAGCCACGCACAATCCGGCTCAGTGCATGAATCGCGTCACGAGCGTTTGCAATGACGCACGGCTATTGAAGCAGCCCGACCCATCGAATGGGTGATAATTTATCCATGAGTGATGCATGAGCGAGTGAATCAAGTGCAGCGAGGCAACCATCGATTTTCAAAACGCGGCTATCCGGCAGGACGCTCGGGCCACGTCTTGCGTGTCGTGATGGCTGCGTGTCTGGGTGTGGCTTGGATGTTGACGAGTACGGCGTTGCTTGCTCAGCCCGCGCCATACGCTCAGCTCATTCAGCAATTGCGCGATCTGCGCGTCGCCGGTGAGCCCTCGGCGGATGCTGCGCAGAAATTGAAGTCGATTGAGCGCGCCGTTCCCGAGGATGCGCCGTACGAATTGCGCCGTGCGTTGGAAAAGACGCGCATGTTTGTGCTGCAGGATAGCTTGAGCTTCGATGATTCATTGAAGCTCATGAAATCCCTGAGTGAGTTGGCAAAAGCGAACGGTGATGCCGATACCGTCAGCCTGATGGACATCCGGCGCATCTACATGAGTCACGCCGACGACGATATCGGCAAGTTCATCGATCAGCTCAACGAGGTGCGCGCGCAAATACGTTCTGATGCGTCGCCCGAAGTGATGGAGGCGCTCGAAGTCAGCTATGGAAACCTCTATTTCGATGCCGGAAATTTCGATACCGCGCTGCGCCATGAGCTCGCGGCGCTGGATTGGGCTGACAAGCTTCCATTCGGTCGCGAACGCGCACGGCTCTACCGCCTTGGCACCATCGCTGAACTCTACAACGCCATGGAACTTCCGGAACAGGCGCTGGCGTATCTGGATCGAGCGCAGGCCGAAGCGCTCGACGCAGCTCCCGTGCAGAACCGTGTTTCACTGTTGACGACGCGTGCAATGGCCTTGATGAAGGCCGGCCAATTGGCCGATGCCGAAGCGACCTATGCCGAGGTCACGGATCTTGCGCGAGAGGGCGACTCCACCTTTACCGATCTGCGACTCGGTACGCTGCATGCGGAACTGCTGCTGGCCCGAGAGCAGCCGGAACGCGCGATCGAGACGATCGATCGCAGCGAAGCGCTGGCGACGAAGAGTGCGAACGCCTACTACCTCGCGCGCTGCTGGTTGCTGCGTGGCCAGGCTCAGATGCTGCTGAATCAGCTCGATGCCGGGTCGGCATTGATGGAAAAGGCGATCAAGTATTTCCAGAGCAAGGGACAGATGATCGACGTGCTCGGAGGTTTGGATCGTCTGATCCAGACACTGCGCGCGAAGCAACAATACGCACGTGCCGTCGTCATGCTGGAGCGTCGTCAGCAGCTCTGGTCACAACTGTTCCGCAACGAGCGCGGGCGTGCGATTGCAGAAGTCGAGGCGATGCATACGGCCGAAAAGCTCGAACGCCAGATTGATACGTTATCAGTCGAAAACCAGGTCCAGGAGCAAAGCCTGCGCGCCGAGCGGCTCGGCAAGATACTGGCGCTGGCCCTTGCGCTGCTCGCGATCAGCGTGAGCGCGATGCTGTTCATGGCAATCCGGCGCGCGCGCCGCGAGCGTGATCGCCTTTCGGACGCCGTACGCCTCGACGCCTTGACCGGCGCATCCAGTCGCTACCAGTTTCAGCGTCGCCACGACGAAAAGCGCGCCATCGAGCCGGCCGCTGCTTCCGCTGCCGGTTTGCTCTTGCTCGATCTTGATCATTTCAAGGCCATCAATGATCAGCATGGCCATGAAGCCGGCGATGCAGTCCTCAAGGCCGCCGTCGAACGGATCCGTGGCGTTCTCGAAGAACACGATGAACTCTATCGCTGGGGAGGCGAGGAGTTTCTCGTGGTCCTGAAACGCGATGACGCGCTGTCGCTTGATCGCGAGGTGGTGCGTTTGTTAACCGAGATCGAACGTGCGCCGGTGCCATGGCACGGACAATCCATGGCAATCCGGATTTCCGGTGGATACGTGCATCATCCGATTGCCCCCGGTTGGCAGAGTCCGCTGGTCGACGCCATACGCTGGGCCGACGCGGCGCTCTATCACGCCAAGAACACCGGGCGCCGCCGCATCGAGCAAATCGAGCTGACTGACCTCGGACGCATCGAGCTGAGTGGTCGACGTCCGATCGACATGCCGCAGTTGCTCGACTGGCAACGGCGCGGCTTTCTGCAGCTTCGCACCTTGTTCTCGGCTGTTGGTCAGTAGCCGAGCATGGGTTCAAGGATTTCAAAGTCAACCACGCCGCGAATCAAGCGCGCGTAAATTCCATTGTCCAGTTCGTATCCCAGCTCGCGCCGGCATCAGTGGAGAAAGCCTGCTCCCAGCGTGCGGCATCCGGCTTTCGAAAAATCCAGGTGAATCGGACGCGAGTCGGCACTCCGCCCATCGTATCGTCGCAGTAGAACGTACCGACCCGAATGGCACTGA
>JBDSPX010000244.1:0-5957 GCA_039930065.1 Dokdonella sp. | reverse complement strand
TGCGCAACGCGCTGCTGGCGGGTGTTGCGATTCTTGCACTCGCCCTGCTGCTGGCATTCGCCCTCGCACGCTGGCTGCTGACCCCGGTGCGCGAATTGGCGGCCGCTACGCAAGCGCTGGCAGCCGGAGACTACGCGCGTCGAATCGAGAATCGACGACGCGATGAACTCGGCGCGCTGGCATCAGACTTCAACCATCTGGCGCGCACGCTTGAACAGCATCGCGAGGCTCGGCGCCGCTGGGGAGCGGATATCGCGCACGAGTTGCGTACGCCGCTGAGCATCCTGCGCGGCGAAATCCAAGCATTGCAGGATGGCGTTCGCAGCGCGACGCCGGCGGCACTCAATTCGCTACATGCCGAGTGCGAAAGAATGGGCAACCTGATCGAGGATCTCTATCTGTTGTCGCTGGCCGATGTGGGCGCGCTTGAATACCGTTTTGAATCGGTCGATCTCGCCGAGCTCGTTACGGATTCGCTCGATGCGCAAGCACCACAGCTTGAGGCATCAGGCCTGACGCTCGAAACCCGGTTTGAAACGGCTGCGTCGATTCGCGGTGATGCGCGCAGGCTTGGCCAGCTGATCGACAACCTGCTGATCAACACGCAGCGCTATACGGATGCGCCCGGCCAGGTCCACATTGGGATTGAGGCGGAAAGAGACGCGGTGTTGCTGGTGATCGAAGACAGTGCTCCGGGCGTGCCGGTTGAATCCTTGAAGCTATTGTTTGATCGACTCTATCGGGTCGATGCCTCGCGCAACCGCGCGGTCGGCGGTGCGGGCCTCGGCCTGGCGATCTGTCGCGCGATCGTGCTTGCCCATGATGGACAGATCGAGGCCCGCCCGTCATCCCTCGGAGGATTGCGCATCGAAGTCCGCCTGCCTGTGCAGAAATCAACACCATGAATGACATCCACCATATCCTCATCATCGAGGACGAGCCGAAGCTCTCTGCCTTGCTCAGCGATTATCTGCTCGCCGCGGGTTTTCGCGCGAGCATCCTTGACAATGGCAATGAGGCTGCCGACTGGATTCGCGAACAATCTCCAGACGCTATCCTGCTCGACATCAACTTGCCCGGTATTGACGGCATGACCTTGTGTCGTCAGGTGCGCGCTTTCTCCGAGGTGCCCATCCTCATGCTGACTGCGCGCGTCGAGGAAATTGACCGTCTGCTCGGTCTCGAACTCGGCGCCGATGATTACATCTGCAAACCGTTCAGTCCGCGCGAAGTGGTAGCGAGGGTGCGTGCCGTATTGCGCCGCACGCGGCCGATTGATCCCGCATCGACCCCTGCGGTTTTTCTCGATGAGGATCGCTTCGAGGCCCAGGTTTACGGCCATGCACTGACCCTCACCCCGGTCGAGTTCCGCTTGCTCGGCAAGTGGAGCAGCCAGCCCGGCCGTGTTTTCTCCCGCGAACAATTGATTGGCGCGCTTTATGCAGACCATCGCGTCGTCAGCGATCGAACGGTCGACAGCCACGTCAAGAATCTCCGACGCAAGCTGATCGAAGCAGGGATCGACCCCATCGCCGCGGTGTATGGCGTCGGTTATCGGTTCGAGCTACCTGACGACGAAGGCAAGAATCCGCGTCGCTGAGTCGGCGTGGCGGTGTCCAAATCCGTCACTGACTGTCAAAACACTTTTCATTGACCGATCCATTGCCTAGCATGGGGATCGGGGAGACGAGGAAAACCACATGCTTGATAGTGCCATTCCGAACAAGACGGCAGCCGGCCGAATCGAAATCGACGAGCGCAAGCTCAAGATCGGCGCTCGCCAGCGCATGGTTTTGATCTCGATCAACGGTGAGCGCACGGTCGAGAGTATCCGCAGGCAATTTATCGCGATCAACGATATCGACAGCTTGCTCAAGGAATTGTTGACGACGGGCCTTATCGAGTTCGGCAGCGAATCCGTCCAGGCGTTCGAGGCCGCGTCGGCGATCACGGCACCCCCGCCGCCGATTCCGGTCGCCGCCAAACCCGCCGCAAAAGAGCTGAGCAAGACCGTTGAGGCCGCTGAGCCGAAGCCCCCCGCGAAAGCGCCGGTGGGGGCAGATAGCCTTGCCGAAGCGCGCGAGTACATGAGTCGCACCCTTAGTGCCAAGGTCGGATTGCGTGCGTTCCTGCTGACCCAGAAAATCAACAAGGCCACCTCGCGCGAGGCGCTGCTTGAACAGATGTCGGAATTCCGCCGCCTGCTGCGCAAGAATCTCGATGCCGGCAAGGTCGCCGAGTTCAGCGCCCACGCTGAAGAGCTGATCGGCTAATGATTCGGCCCTGAAATAATTTCGATATTTCTGCTGTCGATGGGCTGTGAAACATGAGGAAGTCCACCCATTTCCGTTCGTGGTGAGCTGAGCCTGTTCTGAGCTTGTCGAAGTGAACCATGATCGGAAGTGACCAGAGCGGCTCAGCAATCTGGAAACACCCTTCGACAAGCTCAGAGCCTGCCCTGGACTTGATACGGGGGTGAACGGTTGAGGATGGACGAATCACAGTCGTGCAAAGTCGTAATATTCAAGGGCCGAATCAACAGCGCAGCGCCTGAATGATTGATTCCATGTCGATCGCCGTCGTCGCCGAGCATCACTTTGCTGTCGGCACGAACGAGCGCATTTAAGCGGGTGTTCGCGGGGAAACGTGGGTTGGCTGTGTTCGAATTCGGCACTTCAAGTGCGAATTCGAGCGCTGGTTGCAGCACCCTCACTGAAACTCTCAGAGCAATGCGCATGCGCCCAACGCTGGACGAACCCGGTCGAGGCAGGCACGATTGTCTGTTGAATTTTGCCGACCGGATCTTCGCAAACACATGGATGAGTCGCTGTTTCGCCAGTTGCTGTCACGAAGTACCCATTCGGTGCTCGATCAGCCGACCCTCGCCAAAGGCGCCGATTACCTGCGCCGCAGTCGTGTGCGCGAGATCTGGTATGAGAGCACGAAGGATTCCGGCACCTTGTTTGGTGCCGTGCAGGGTCGCGAACAAGAGCCCTACACCGCGGCGATTTTGATCGGTCTCAATGGTGGCAAGCCGATATTCGACACCCAGTGCACCTGCCCGCTTGAGGGCGAGTGCAAACATGTTGCTGCGGTTGCGCTGAAGATGCTCGGAGCGCGCGCGTCCGCTTTCGAATCGGGCAAGCCGTTGGCGGCGGCAGCGGCCGGCCCGGCCGCCTGGAAACCCTGGTTCGATGCGATCAGCGCCGAGCCCAAACCCAGCTCGCGCAAACCCGTCGTCGATCCCGCGCTGGTGTTTGGCATCTTGCTGCGCATCGGTGATGGCACCTTGCCGGGCGTGCAGGCGCAACCGGTCTGGCTCAAGCCGACCAAGCGCGGCACGCTCGGCTCGCCGCAGCCGGTTGGACAGTTCCAGTTTGGTGCCGATCCGTGGCAGCGCCTTACACCGCACCAGTTCGAGCATGTCGCACGCCTGCGCATGGCCAGCCCGCACTACGCATCGAGCGCCTGGTATCCACTCAGCGGCGAGCGCGACGAGGCCCTGCTTGAAATCCTCATCAAGGAATATCCGTGCTTCGTCGAGAAGCCCTCGCGCGGGCAGGTCAGTCTCGGCGACAAGCGCACGCTCGACTGGGGTTGGCAGTTGTCCGATGACGGCAACCAGAAGCTCGTTCCGCAATTGACTGAAGCAGTCGCCAGCACACGTCTGCTTCGAATCGCGCAGATCTGGTATTTCGATCCGGCCAAGCCGGCAATCGGTCGCGTCGAGGGCGATGCTCAGGTCATCGATGCCGCCCTGCGCGCGCCGGCATTGCTGCCCGAGCATGCCGACTTCGTCGTCGAGCACTGGCACAAGACACGACAACTCGAAGGTCTGCCGAAGCCGGCCAAAGCGACCGCGCCGCAGTTGCACCAGGTGGTGCCGACGCCCGTACTGACCTTGCGCGCGTTTCCGGTGCTGACCTATGTCAATGGCGTGTCCAATCGCTATCAAGCCGGTTGCGTGCGCCTGAGCTTCGATTACGAAGGCCCGCGCCTGCCGTTCGCGCCGATCAAGCCGCGTGAGCGGCGCATGCATGAGGGTCGCTTGCTCGATATCGTGCGCGACCGCTCGGCCGAGATCGCCGCCTGCGAGCAGCTGGAGGAGCTCGGCCTGATCGATATCGATCTGCTGCCGCGCATGCCGAATCTTCCGCGCGATGCATTTGCCGATGGTGATTTCGTGCTCGAACCTCGCCGCGGCCTCCTCATCGCGGCCGAGCATCTTTTCGCATTGGCACCGCGACTGCGTGATCACGGCTTCCACCTTGAAACCGATGAGGGCTTTCCGTTCGAACTGCTCGATGAGCCGGACGATTGGTACGCCGAGATCGAGGAATCCGGCAACGCCTGGTTCGACCTGAGTCTCGGCATCGAGATCGCGGGCGAGCGCGTCGATCTGCTGCCCATCCTGCGTCGCCTGCTCGGCGATCCGGGTTTTCCTCTGAGTCCGCGCAAGGGCGAGGACGCCGATGCGTTGTGGCTGGTGCCGATCGACGATCGCCGCCGCGTTCCGTTGCCATTGGCGCGACTGCGCGAACTGATCGGGCCTCTGCTCGAATGGTTGCACGACATGCCCGAGCGCGATGCCGAGCAGGGAGCGCTGCGCCTGCGTCGCTCGCAAGCCAGCGTGCTCGATGAGCTGACTGCAAAAAATGCATTGCCATGGCGCGGTGGTGAAAACCTGCGCCAGCAACTCGCGCTATTGCGCGATGGACGCGAACCGGCCACCGAGCCACCCGGCTTCAACGCGACCCTGCGCGCCTATCAACGCGATGGCTTGGCTTGGCTCGGCTTTCTTGCTGACGCAGGCCTCGGTGGCGTGCTCGCCGATGACATGGGGCTTGGCAAAACCGTGCAGGTACTTGCGCATCTGCTCGCCGAGAAACAACGCGGCCATCTCGATAGACCGGTGCTCATCGTCGCGCCAACCAGCCTCGTTTCGAACTGGCGCGACGAAGCGCATCGCTTTGCCCCGGATCTATCGGTCTTAGTGCTGCACGGGCCTGCGCGTGGCGGCCTGCATGAGGCGATCCCGCATCACGATCTGGTCATCACCACCTATCCTTTGCTGGCGCGTGATCGCGATGCCTTGCTTGCGCATGACTATGCGCTGCTCGTGCTCGACGAATCGCAGGTGGTCAAGAATTCGAAAAGTCAGGCAGCCAAGATCGTTCGTGAAATTCCCGCGCAACGCCGCCTTGCAATGACCGGCACGCCGCTCGAAAACCATCTGGGTGAACTATGGGCACAGTTCGATGCGGTCGAACCGGGCCTGCTTGGAACCGAGCGCCACTTCACACGCTTCTATCGCACGCCGATCGAGAAGCACAACGACATCGAGCGGCGCGAGCGCCTGAGTCGACGCATCGCGCCATTGCTGCTGCGCCGACGCAAGGAAGACGTGCTCCATGATCTTCCCGACAAGACCTTTATTCCGCGCAATGTCGAGCTTCAGGGCGCACAGCGCGAACTTTACGAGACCCTGCGCCTGGCCCAGCACGAGCGCGTACTTGCCGAAGTGCAAAAACGCGGTCTTGCACAAAGCGGCATCATTGTCCTTGATGCCCTGCTGAAATTGCGTCAAGCCTGTTGTGATCCACGTCTGGTCAAACTCGAAGGCGCCAAGCGCATCAAGGAATCGGCCAAGCTCGAACTCCTGCTCGAACTGACCGACAGCCTCGTTGCCGAAGGTCGGCGCATTCTCGTCTTCAGCCAGTTCGCCGAGATGCTTGACCTGATCGCAAAGGCACTCACGGCACGCAAGCAGAAGTACCAGATGCTGACAGGACAAACACCGAGCACGCAGCGCGCCGAACTTGTCGCGCGTTTCCAGGCCGAGCAAGTGCCGATCTTTCTGATCAGCCTCAAAGCCGGTGGCGTCGGCCTCAATCTGACTGCAGCAGACACCGTGATTCACTACGATCCGTGGTGGAATCCAGCGGTCGAGGCGCAGG
>JBDSPX010000243.1:0-2983 GCA_039930065.1 Dokdonella sp. | reverse complement strand
TCGAATTGCTTGCGGCAACACGACCGACCCGTGTGCTCGCTCCGCAGACGATTGTCGCGGCGCATCCGGGCATGGCGAAATGGCTCAATGGCGAATTGGCGAGAGCGCCTGGAATGGGTGGCATCGCGGCGAATCTCGATGTCACCTTGCCGAGCTCGTGGATCGATGATCTGGCCCGCCGCACCCTCGGCAAGAAGGCCCTGTCGCTGCCGCGCTTCCAGCAGAAACATCTGCGCTGGACGATTCATGAATTGCTCGCGGGTGACTTCGCTTCCATTGGCATCACCGACGCGCGGGTAGGTGCGTATTTGCACGGAGCAAACGAAGTGAAATCGGACGACGATCTCGCCCGCCGCCGCTTCCAGCTCGCCGATCGCCTCGCCCGCATCTACACACGCTATCTCGTCTATCGACCGGATTGGTTGCGCGCGTGGGAGAACGGATCGCGCACCGTGGCGGCTGCGCACGATACGGATCCGATGATGCGCGCGACCGAGCGCGATTTGCTCGCGCCTCTGTGGCAGCAGCTGTGTGCGAAACCCGGCATGCATCGCGGCGAGGTCGTCGCCGCGTTGATTGAAAGCCTCGAACACACCGATGCAGAGGAGGGTGACGCGCTGCATGTGTTCGGCCTCAGTCATCTCGCGCCCTCCGAACTCGCGGTGCTGCGGGCGTATGCGCACAAGCATCCGGTCGCGCTTTACGTGCCCGATCCGTGTCGGGAATTCTGGGGCGGCATCGGCGGTGATCTGGCCAGCCTGCGCCGCTATCGGGATGCTGAGCAATCGCGCATCGCCGAAGCGGCGGGCAAAGACTACTGGGTCGATCAAGCGCATCCGCTGCTCGCGCGCTGGGGACGCATGGGCCAGCATTTCATGCTTGCGCTCGGCGATAGTCACGGTGACGTGCTCGAAGACATCCGCCATTGGCAGGATGAGCAAGCATTCGTCCCGGAGAATCGCTTGCAACGCGTCCAACAAAGCATTCGCACGCTCGAACCGGGTTTGCTCAAGGTCGATGTGCGCGAGGTCGGCATCGAATCCGAAATCAACGACGCTTCGTTGCGCATCCACGCCTGCCATACGCGCTTGCGCGAGCTGGAAGTGCTGCGCGATCAAATCTTCGACGCGATGGCAATAGCGCCTGTAAAGCCATCCGAAATCGTCATCATGGCTCCCGACATCCAGGCCTACGCGCCGTTGATTCCAGCGGTTTTCGGTGTGCCCGGCGATGCGCGTGAGCGTTTGCCGTACCACCTCGCCGACATCGCGATTGCGCGCCGTCATTCGCTGTTCGCGACGTTCACTCGACTGCTGGAGCTGCCCGGCACGCGCGTGACCGCGCCGGAGGTTGTCGATCTGCTGCGTGTGCCGGAAATTTCGCGACGACTCGGACTCGATGCGTCGGCGATCGACGCGCTGAGCGAATGGTTGCGTGAAAGTCGGGTCGCCTGGGCGCTCGATGCGAAGTTCCGCGAACGCTTTGGTGCACCGCCGATCGCCGAGCATACGTTCGCCTGGGCAATGGATCGTCTGCTCGCGGGTTATCTGATGGCCGATGCGGCGAACGCCGATCGTCAGGCTGCGGTGACGCTTGCCGATGGCAGCGAACTCGCGCCGATGACCGGCATTCACGGTCCGGCTGCGGAGCACCTCGGCGCACTCGATCAGCTGCTGCAGGAGATTCAGTCGCTCTGCGATCTCGCCGAAAAAACCTTGCCAGCCAGCGAATGGGCGCAACGACTCGAAACGCGATTCGATGCCTTGTTCCGCATCGATCCGATGGATCGCGAGGCGCGCGAGGCGAGTACGTTCATCCGTCAGTTCATTCATGGCCTAGCCGAGGAGCCGCGCAAGGTCGAGGCAGATCCCGAACTGCATTTCAGCGTCGTGCGCGAACTGCTTGACGAACAACTGTCAGCGGTGCCCGAGCGTCAGCGCTTCTTGATGGGTGGCATGACCTTTTGCGGCATGGTTCCGCAGCGCGCGATTCCGTTCAAGTTTGTCGCCGTGCTTGGCCTCAACGATGGCGAATTTCCGCGCCAGGGCAGTGATGCCGGTCTTGATTTGATGAGTCGCTATCGACGTTTGGGCGATCGTGACGTGCGCAGTGACGATCGCTATCTGTTTCTCGAAACCCTGATGTCGGCGCGCGAACGCCTGCACTTGAGCTATCTCGGCGAAGGCGTACGCGATGGCAAGCCGCGCAATCCGGCCGCGCCGTTGGCCGAGCTGCTCGCGGCACTCGATCAGGCGGCGGATTTCCCTGAAGACGTCGAGGACAAACAGCCCTGGCTCGTGCACCATCCGTTGCAGCCGTTCAGTCGGCGCTATTTCGACGCGGCCGATTCGCGCTTGTTCTCCTACGATGCACGACAGGCGGCCATGATCGGCAGCGGCACGGAATCGCGCGTGGCGCCCTTGCTCGATGGCGTGGTCGTTGAAGCGATCGATCCCGCCACCGCGATCAACCTGCGCGAGCTGCAATCCTACTTTCGCGATCCGGCCAAACAACTTCTTGCCCGACGCATGCAGATCCACCTCGATGCACTGGAGGATGATCGTCTGCCGCAAGACGAGCCGATCGAGCCGCGATTCACCGCCTGGGAAAGCATTGCGCGCAAGTTGTTCTTCGATGTGCTGGCGAAGCGCTCAGCAGGCTTGCCGGATTCAATCGACGAGGCGCCTGCGTGGGTTCGCCTCAGCGGACGCATGCCGCCGGGTCGCGCGGGCGAAGTCGCTTGGGATAACGAACGATGGGCATGTCAGGCATTGCTCGCCAAGCTCGACGAGACCGCGATGTTTGCAAGCAGCGTCCCCGCGGCGCGAAGTCTTGAATTTGAAATGATGCTCGATGGCGCGCGCCTTGAGGGACGTATTGATCATCTGTTTGTCAGCGACGACGAAAGCGAGTGGCGTTTGTTGCGCGCGTTTCCCGATGCGCGTGCGGACCGCGAAAAGCTCAAAGACGAAAAGTCGCTCAA
>JBDSPX010000242.1:0-3891 GCA_039930065.1 Dokdonella sp. | reverse complement strand
AGATCGAACGCACCGAAGCGCAAGCCGGCTCTCTCTGGGTCGGCGCTGCGCGCTGACGCTTTTCTTCCGCCTCGCAAAAGGCGTTCGATAACAGATCGAATCCACCGAAGCGCAAGCCGGCTCTCTGCGGGTCGGCGCTGCGCGCTGACGATTTTCTTCCACCTCGCGAAAGACGTTCGATTACAGATCGAACCCCCCGAAACGCAAGCCGGCTCGCTGTGGGTCGGCGCTGCGCGCTGACGTCATGCTCGCCACGTTGCGCGCTCCTATCGGACGGCTACCCGCGCAGAAGTCGCTCGGCAATCAGGTTACCGGAGATTGAGGATTCAATCGCCTCGGCGGCGGACGCGGCGAGGCATTACACTATCGCGTCCTGAGCCCTTGGCGACGTCCACAATCGTGCAGCTCCCAACATTTTCCCCGCGCCGCCGCGCCATCGCTGCCGCCATCATGATGATCCTCGCCGCGCCTGTCTGGGCCGCCAGCGAACCACCGAGTTGTCCGATCGGCACCTTGCTTTGCAAGAAACCGGCCGTGGACTGGTCGCTGTGCCGGAAAAATGATTTGCTCGACTTCTATGTTGCCGATCTGCCAACCGAAGGTGAGCGCACCCTGGCCGACACCGACATCAAGGGTCAACAGACGAATTCGAGCGACGGCGAGAATTACGTGCTCGAAGGCGATGCCAGCATTCAGCAGCTGGATCAGCTGATCCGCGCAGATCGATTCACCTATTCGCGCACCTCGACGCAATGGACCGCTCAGGGCAATGTGCGCTACCAGGATCGCGACATGCTGCTTTCGGCCAATGAAGCCAAGGGCAGCACCGATCCGAATCAGGCAACGGTCAGCCAGGTGCGTTACCAATTACTGTCATCGCGAGGCAATGGTCGCGCGGCGTCCGCCGTGCTCGCTGACAAGGATCACGCCAAGCTCGATCAGGCGACCTTTTCGACCTGCACTCTCGATTCGCCCGGTTGGGAATTCCGCGCCGACGACATCGAACTCGATCAGGCCAATGGCATCGGCCGCGCCCATGACGTGACCTTCCGCGTCGGTGATGTGCCTGTGTTCTGGTTGCCGTATGCGAGTTTTCCGCTCGACGACCGCCGCAAATCCGGATTTCTCTTTCCGGCGATGGGCTATAGCAATCAGCGCGGATTCGACATCGCGGCACCCTACTACCTCAATCTTGCACCGAACTTCGACGCAACCCTGACCCCTCGCATCATGACCCAGCGTGGCGTCATGCTCGGCGGCCAGTTCCGCTATCTGACCGATTCGAGTCGCGGCACGGTCGAAGCCGAGTGGTTGCCGAACGACCGCGACACCGATAACCAGCGCAGCCTGATTCACTGGGATGACGCTACCCGTTTCAACGCCAACTGGGGCGCCACCGTCGACCTCAACCATGTGTCTGATGATCGATACTTTGAAGATTTCGGACGCAGCCTCAATATTGCGTCGACTACGCTTTTGCCATCGAGCGCGTACTTCCGCGGCCAGGGCAGCTGGTGGAAAGCCAGTCTCGGCGGCGACGAATACCAGATCACTGATCCGACCCTGCCGAATTCGGTCGCGCCCTACCGACGCTTGCCGCGCGCCACCTTCGATGCCGACCATAATCTCTTTGGCGATCTCAATGCCGGCATCAAGTCCGAATACGTTTCCTTCAGCAAGGAAGATGCCGTCGAAGCGCGTCGCCTTGATTTGTATCCGTATCTCGCCTATCCGATGGAAGCCGCAGCGTGGTTCGTTCGCCCGGAGCTTGGTTTTCGCTATACGAGTTACCAAATCGATCGTGACCTCGACAAGTCGCCGCATCGCGGCACTCCAATCGCCAGTCTCGATGCCGGGCTACGCTTCGAGCGTGCGCTGAACTTTGGAGGCGATGGCTATACACAGACTCTCGAACCGCGCGTCTACTATCTGCGCGTTCCGTACCGGGATCAGGACAACCTGCCCCTGTTCGACACTCAGGAAGTCCCGTTCAGCTTTGGCCAGTTGTTTCGCAGCAATCGATTCGTTGGTGCTGATCGTCAGATGGATGCAAACAATCTGACCATCGCCGTTACCTCACGCCTGATTGAAGACAGCACCGGCACTGAGCGCGTATCGGCCAGCCTCGGCCAGATTCGCTACTTCGACGACCAGCGCGTGCAATTGCCGGGCCGGGCCGATACCTCCTTCAATGGTTCGACCTATGTCGGCGAACTCGATCTGCGTATCAACGACCGTTGGCGCGCGACGTTTTCAAACCAGTGGAATCCCAACACCGATCAAACCGATCTTTCCGCGGTGGGCATCCAGAATCGCTTCGGTCACGAAGGCGTGTTCAATCTTTCCTACCGGTTTCGTCGCAATCTGCTGGAACAGGCGGATGCTTCGTTGCTGATTCCGTTGAATCAGAACTGGCGGCTGGTCGGGCGCTGGAACTACTCGATGTTCGACCGCAAGACGCTCGAAGCCTTTGCCGGCATCGAGCACGACAGTTGTTGCGTGGCCTGGCGGCTGTTGGCGCGACGCTATGTGCACAATCTCGAACGCGATATGAGCAATGCCCTGTATTTCGAGGTCGAATTCAAGGGTGTCGGCTCGATCGGCCAGCAGACCGGCGATTTCCTGCGCCGTGCTATTCTCGGCTACCAATAAATCCTGGCCTGACGCGCCTGCAAGCGCGTCCGGACCGGCGCATCGGCACACGATTTGTTAACGCCGCTGCGGACAGTCCCCCCTACAATCCAGCCCCGTTTCTTCCGGCTCCTGCGGAATCTTGATGCGCATGAACAAGCTGCTTGCTCCACTGATCCTGCTCTTCGCCCTCGGCACATCAGTCGCCGAAGCCCAACTGATGCCTACCGAAAACCTCGATGGCATCGTAGCCGTACTCGATGACAACGTGATTCTGCGCAGCGAGCTGGACACCCAGGTCGCCGCAGTCACCGCCCAGTACGCCAAGAATCCACAGCAACTGCCGCCGCGCAATGAGCTCGAACGCCAGGTGCTTGAGCGGATGATCATGAGCAAGCTGCAGATCGCCCGCGCCGACGAAACCGGTATCAAATTGTCCGATTCCGAAATCGACCAGACCTTGGGCCAGATCGCCACGCAAAACCGCATGCAGGTCGATCAGCTGCGCGAGGCAATCTCTCGACAAGGCATGTCGTGGGAACAGTTTCGCCGCAACGTCAGTGAGGAATCGCTGATTCAGAAACTTCGTCAGCGGGTTATCCAGAGTCGCGTGCAAGTCAGCGATACCGAGATCGATCTGCTACTCAAGAACGGTGGAGTCAAACGCGGCGAACTGCATCTGGCTCACATCCAGATTACCTTGCCCGACGGCGCGAGTGCCGATCAGATTGCCGCTTCGCAAGCGAAGGCCGACGATGTCAGTCGTCAGTTGCGCGATGGCATGGACTTCGCCGCCGCCGCCATCCGTTACTCCGATGCACCGGATGCACTCGATGGCGGTGATCTCGGCTGGCGTGGATACGAGGAAGTACCCGCGGCTTTCGCCGAGATCGCAGGCAAATTGCAACCGGGTGAAGTGGCGCCTCCCGTGCGCGGTCCGAACGGATTCCACATCATCAAATTGATTGAGCGCCGCGAACCCACGTCGGAAATGGTCACCGAATACCACGCGCGGCATATCATGATTCGCATCAGTGAAATTGTCAGCTCTGCGCAGGCCGAGAAAACCGTTGGCGAACTGCGTGCGCGGATTCTTGCTGGCGAGGATTTCGCCAAGCTTGCCAAGGAATACTCCAACGACACCGCGACTGCCAATATTGGCGGCGACATGGGCTGGTTCGTGCAGGGCGGCTACGGCTCCAAGGTGGCGGGTGTGCTGGCCAAGGCCAAGCCCGGCGAGATCAGTGAACCATTCCAGAG
>JBDSPX010000241.1:0-16986 GCA_039930065.1 Dokdonella sp. | reverse complement strand
GTGAGGCTTCGCTGCAAAAAGCCATGCAAGGCGTCATCTCGCCAGCAGACACCGTCGCAAAGGATCAGCGCTCGACACGCTATCCGCAACTGGCCGAAGCCGCGCTGCGTGGCGAAGATGTTGGCTCCTCAGCCGGCGGCGAACAAGCCAAGTTCGCGGTGACCTTGCAGTCTGGCAAAAGCACGACGCCGGTTATCGTCAAGTTCAGTGAAAGCACAGAAACACGAGCGGGCCGACGTTGGGCTGATCTGCTGATCTGCGAGCATCATGCCAGCGCAGTGCTGCTTGAATTCGATCTCCCCGCAGCGCGCAACGAGATCATCGAATCGGAGGGTCGCGTATTCCTGCAATCCACGCGCTTCGATCGCACGCCAGCGCTCGGGCGTCGCGGCTTCGTATCCCTCGCGTCACTCGATGCCGCTTTCTACGCCAATGGCACGATGGATTGGTGGCGACTTGCACCGCAGCTCGCGCGCGACGGCTGGATCGATGATACCGACGCTCATCGGCTGCGTGTCATCAGCTGGTTCGGTTTGCTCATCGGCAACTCGGATATGCATCTCGGCAACGCCGCACTGCATCTGATTGACGAAAGACCGCTTGAACTCGCGCCGGCCTATGACATGTTGCCGATGCGCTTTCGACCGGCCAACAGCGGCGAGATTGTCGAGCGCCGCTACGAGATCGCCCTGCCTGCTCCGGAGCAGAAAGCCGACTGGCTCGAAGCGGCACCGATGGCTCTGCAGTTCTGGCAGCGCATCGTCGACGAACCGTGCATTTCACGCACCATCCAGGTAATTGCCATCGACGCAATCACCACCCTCGATCGCGCCATCCGCCATCTGCGATCCTGATCTGTTTTCAGCAAAGTCTATTCCTGCTTAATTATCGTTTGCCTCATCTGTGCAACCAAGCACGGTTTCGGCTAGAAGGAGACCAGCAACGGCTGGCGCGGCAATCTCAAGGTACGCATCGTCACCTATCCGCAGGACAGGCGCGGCGCTCGCAGTGCCGCAGTGAGAATGGGACGGCCCGAAAGGTTCAAATCGACCCGCCGCGTCAGGAAGACAGCATCAGTTATAGACAGGCAGGGTCGAGCGATCGATCACGATCAAGCCGTCGAAGCTTCCGGCCATGATGCCCGTCCTCTCGTACGCACCCCAGTGGTAGTAGCGGATGGGTCGATGCAACCAATCGTCGCCGCTGCCTGCCACATTGATCAACGGCACCGGCAAGTAGAGTGCGCCAAGACGCAGGCTATACGCATACGCTTCAAGCGATCCGGAAAGGGGCGACTTGACCGTAATCGGTGTGCGCAGATCGGTATCCATCGATGCACCGCGAAGCATGAAGATTCCGATGGTGGCTAGTTGATCTCCCCAACGCGTGTGCAAGTAGGTGCCCATCGATGGATTGCTTTCCGGATCTCGGAACGTGTTCGCTATGTGTGCGTTGTGCGCCCAGACAATGATTTTTTCATTCGGATAGGCGAGCTCCGCGAGACGCGTGATGTTCTCGGCCATCATCGGATCTCGGAGTGCGGCGTAAGCGTTGGCGTCGTCAATGAACTGGCGAAGATAACGAAGCCGATCTGACAGCGAGTTGATCGCCAACCAGGCAAATACGACCTCTTCACGATCGGCGCTTGCCAAGGGTGTCGCATCGACCAGTGCGCGCAGTTGCGCGGTGATTTGAGCGAGTCGCTGATAGTGGGCACTGCTCAGATCATCGAAAGGTCGACAACTTGATTGGTGAGCGGAGATGCACGTCCGCATCAGTTGCAAGTCGCTGACCGTGGTGGTGATAGCTTCACGCGCAACATTGGTCAGGTTCGAACTGACTCGATCCAGCAGCGGGGAGATCCATCCGAGCATCGATTCTGTCGAATCCCGGCCCGATGACGTCTGTATGTCGAAACCTGCAAGGCGCAAAGGCGTAGCCGTCTGCCGGGTCGAATAGACATAGCGTGCGAGCTCATTCAGATCTGCGGTATTCCATACCGTAAAAACGCAACCGATGCCGACGTGCGACTGAGGCGGGCGTTGATCGAGGCTCAAATCCTCGATGTGACATCCGGCCAGCGAAGACTCGAACGCAATCACGTTGTAGCCCAATCGCTCATGCAGATACTTGATGATGCGCACCTTTATCGCGCTGAACTCCGCAGCGCCATGCGAGCTTTCCCCGAGCTGGACGATGCGCTTTCCTTCGAGCTGTCCCGACAGGAATTCCAGATCTGAAAAGTCACCATCATGGATGATCGATCGAATCGGTCGAACGTTGTGTGTCAGCCACGTCTGTTCGTCTGGTGATGGTGGCGAAAGACCTGAAGCTGAGGCGATGGGAGGTGTTCTCAATTCAGCGTCGCTCAGTAGCCTGGCCTGACGGAGATCTGGCGTGTTCGCGACGACAGGATCAGGCGGCACCGGATTCCCTGACGGATCCACTCCCGCCGAGTTGCCACCCCCGCCGCATGCGCACAGACAGACGGCCAACATGTGAGTTAAAAACAGTCGCAGCTTGGTCTTCGGGTTGCGCTCGGTATGACTGACTCTCAATCTATCGGGCACCGTCGTTCTCTCCAGGAAATTCGCGTGAGCCGTCATGGCACCCCGTCAACTCGACCAAAGGCGACTTTGGGCAAGACGTCGGGCTCAAATCGTGTCGCCTGGATGTTGCTGTCCATGGTCAACGATTCACAACGTACGTCATGCATCGTAGTAACGCTAATAATGATTTTGCATGAGCACGCGTGGGCTGAGCTTCCATTCGCGGGGAGTCTCGTTGGCTAACTCAACGGCGATTCCTCGCGGATGCTTTGTACAGCGGAACGCGCTTTGCAGCTTGTATCAGGCGCCAATTGATGCCCAGATCCGGCAACGCATCACGTCCCTGTTTCCATACGCATAGACAATCACGCTTCTGCTTCGGTCGCTGTCCCGGGGCGCTCGTCCAAGCCTGCGAGCACTTTCCGTTCGCTGCGTCCGGCGGCTCAATTGGATGGCTCCGGGGCATGCGGTGATCAGCACGGGTTCGCAAGTTGCCGGCTGACTCGAACTCCGGTGCTTCGAAATCGCGTTGTTCAAGCATGATTTTCCGATCAATAGGCTGCGTGCCACCCACTCCAAAAATCGAACCGTCAGTCGGATTGAGACGCCGTAGCGCTCAATCCCGTGGTCCGGATCACATAATCGTTGGCATTCATGCGGCACATTGCGCCTGCATTCCGCGACGTCTTGATTTGTTTTCGATGCCTTGCCACGGTCGTCAACTGCAAGAGCCTTGCTGACACGCAACGTCGCTCAACGCCGTTGCAGCTTGCCGAACGATTCAATCGAAGCCCGCGTATCCGAGGATCCATACATGCCGCTCACATTCGACGCCGATGAATTCGATAGCGCACTGCGGCAGTTCAAACAGCCCAAACCTGCGCCAAGCCCCATTTCGAAATCCGTCACGGTTCGGACCAGTGGCGAGCGCACCCAGAGTGAGGAATTCAAGGTACGTATCATCACGGCACGCGCGAAATTGAAATTGATGCGCGATCGCAGTGATGCCCTGCAGGATTCGCTGGAGCGCTTCCGCCTGCAGCAGCACAACGTCAATCGTGCCTGATTCTCGATCAGGCTAAAGAGTGAGCGTGATGCGCAACGGCACTTCATCGCGCCGAGCGGATTTTCACTCAACGCATGACCTATGCCCCCTGACTCCCTCACTGGAGTCGCTACAATCGGCGCTTAACCGATTTGGGGATCGCCATGCTTGGACGTCTGATTCTTCTCGCCGTGATGACGGCATCCAGTGGCTTGGCCATTGCCCAGGTCGACCCGTCGTCTTTCGATCATCTGGATTGGCGCCTGGTCGGCCCGTTTCGTGGCGGGCGTGTGCTCGCCGCAGCCGGCGTGCCGGGTCAGCCGCAGCATTTCTATTTCGGCTCGGTCAACGGCGGCGTTTGGGAATCCAACGACGCCGGGCGCACCTGGAAGCCGATCTTCGATGATCAGCCGATCGGTTCGATCGGCGCGCTGGCGATCGCACCGTCTGATCCAAACGTGATCTATGTCGGTAGCGGCGAGGCCGACATGCGCTCAGCCATTTCCCAGGGTGACGGCATGTACAAGTCCGTCGATGCTGGCAAGTCCTGGCAGAAGATTGGCCTTGAGGATTCACAGCAGATTGGCCGCGTCATCATTGATCCCGCCGATTCTCAGCGCGTTTATGTCGCCGCACTCGGTCACGCTTATGGACCGAACAAGCAACGCGGCGTGTTCCGCTCCACCGACGGCGGCGTGCACTGGGAAAAGATTCTCGGCAACGACGATGCGACCGGTGCGATCGATCTGGCGTTTGAACCCGGCAACGCCCGGGTTATCTACGCCTCGATGTGGCAGGCGCGACGCACACCGTGGAATGTCTATCCGCCCGCCAGCGGCCCAGGATCAGGCCTGTACAAATCCACTGACGGCGGCGACTCGTGGACACCGATTCGCGGCCATGGTTTTGCCGAAGGAAAAGTCGGCCGCATTGGCATCGCGATCGCACCGAATCAACCGAATCGGGTCTACGCGATCGTCGATGGCGATGCGGGAGGCTTGTATCGCTCGGACGATTCGGGCGCGAACTGGAAACGCACGAGCAGCGACAATCGCATCTGGCAACGTGGCTGGTATTTCGGCCGCATCACGATTGATCCGGTCAACGCCGACCGCGTCTATGCGCTCAACACGATTGTGTTGCGCTCCGACGATGGTGGCAGCACCTTCCTGCCGCTCAAGGGTGACAACACCGGTGATGATTTCCACGATCTGTGGATTGATCCGACCGATCCTCAGCGGCGCATCCTTGCCGTCGATCAGGGCGCAATCGTCAGCGTCAACGGCGGCGAAACCTGGTCAAGCTGGCACAACCAGCCAACCGCGCAGCTCTATCACATCAGCACCGACAATCGATTCCCGTATCGCATCTACGGCGCGCAGCAGGATTCCGGCGCGATATCCCTGCCGAATCGCGGCAATTCGCGCAACGGCATTTCGATGATGCAGTTCCGCGAAGTCACTGCAGGCGGTGAATCCGGCATGATCGCGCCTGATCCGCGCGATCCGGACATCATCTACGGCGGTCGCGTCGACAAGCTCGATCTGCGCACCGAGCAAACCCGTTCGGTCGATCCGACCCTGGCCGAACCCGATCTCTATCGGAATACCTGGACCCTGCCGCTGGCCTTCGATGCGCGCGATCCCGGCACGCTCTACTACGGCAACCAGAAAATCTGGCGTACCCGAGATGGCGGTGAACACTGGCAGGCGATCAGCCCGGATCTGACTCGCGAGAATCCTCCGATCCCGGCCAATCTCGACAAGGTCACTGCCGCCAACAACCTCGGCAACGGGCCGCGCCGCGGGGTGGTCTATGCGATTGCCTCGTCACCGATCAAGGATCAACGCATCTGGGCCGGCACCGATGACGGCCTGGTCTGGCGCACAGACAATGGCGGGGCAAATTGGAACAATGTGACGCCAAAGATGCTGACCGCGTGGTCGAAGGTGGGTATCATCGAACCGTCGCATTTCGATGCCGATGTCGCCTTTGTCGCGATCGACCGTCATCGCATCGAAGATCGCAAGCCCTACATCTATCGCACAAGCGATGCCGGCAAGAGCTGGCAGTTGATCGTCAACGGCATCCGCAATGGCGATTTCGTCAACGCCGTACGCGAGGATCCGAAGCGCAAGGGATTGCTCTACGCCGCCACCGAACTCGGCATGTATCTCTCCTTCGACGACGGCGCGCATTGGCAGACACTGCAGAAGAATCTTCCACGTACTTCGGTGCGCGATATCGAGGTGCATGGCGATGACCTGGTCATCGGCACGCATGGACGCGGCATCTGGATACTCGACAATATCAGCGCACTGCGCCAGCTCGATGCCGCGTCCACGACTGCGACGCAACTGTTTGAACCAGCCACCGCGATTCGCTACCGCGAAGCCGAATTCACCGGCACGCCACTGCCGAAAGACGAACCGATGGCGGCGAATCCGAAGAGCGGCGCGCACATCGACTATCGGATCGCGGAGGACTCCAAATCGCCTGTTGAGCTGGTGATCAAGGATGCTTCGGGCAAAGTCGTGCGAAAGTGGACAAGTACCGATATCCCCGCCGCGACCGATCTGACACGGATCGGATCGGCACCGGAGTGGATCGAGCAGCCGAAGCCACTGTCTTCGGCGAAGGGCATGCATCGCTTCATCTGGACGTTGCACTACCCGTCCGCGACCGATTCGTCGAACCCTTACGCCGAAGGTATCTGGGCGCCGCCGGGTCGCTACAGCGCCGAGCTGACCATCAATGGCAAAACCGAGGCACAGAATTTCACGGTCACCGCCGATCCACGCATCAATCTTCCGGATAGCGCCTACAAAGCGAGCTTCGACCTCGCACGCAAGATCGAAACGCTGCAAGTTCGCATCAGCAAGGCCAGCGAAGAAGCCGCTGCGATGCGCAAACTGCTGGCGGAAAAGCGCGCGTCAAAAGCAGATACGGCTAGCCGGAAAGAACTGGATACCCTCGAGCTTAGCCTCAATGCAATCACCGGCAGCACCCCGGCAGCCAATCCGTTCAATGCCTGGTCGGTACCACCAAAATCCACGCAAAGCCTGTCGTGGGCCGGTTACGCACTCGGTCAATTGCTCGCCGCGGTGGATGGAGCCGATGCAATGCCATCGCCGGACTCTGTCGCAGGCTACGAAAAGCTGGCAAAACTGGTCGACGCGACCCTCGCCGCGTGGACGCGACTGAGTGGCGACAATCCATTGCGGTAAAGCCGAGCGAGCGCAGTCGGACTGTTCGAGCGTCGTCACTCCTCATCCTGCCTGTGCTTGGACCGGCGCAGGACAGGGTCGGCTCAGCACGAACGGAGTCGATCTGCGCTGCGCTAGATTATGCGCAGCGTGATTGCCTTTAGCACGGCACGCGTGCGATCGCGGGTTTCGAGTTTGTCGAGGATGTCCGAGACATAGTTCTTGACCGTGCCCTCGGCGAGATGGATCGAACGCGCAATCTCCTTGTTCGAATAGCCGCCAGCGAGCAGGCGCAAGATGGCAACTTCGCGTTCGTTGAAGTTCGCTTTCGGTGCCTCTTGCTCGCGATACGCGTAACGCGCACGGACAGGATCAGTGGCCACCGGTTGCAACAACGATTCACCGCGCGCGACAGCAACGATCGCATCATGAAGATCTTCAGGCGCGGCATCCTTGAGCAGGAAACCCTGCGCGCCGGCTTCGACGGCTTCGAGCAGCAGCGCGCTGTCATCGAAAGTGGTCAGCAGGATCGCCGGAGTCGCGTCACCCGAGGCGCGCAGCTGGCGCAAGGCATCCGGCCCCGAGGTTCCGGCCATGCGGATATCGGAAAGAATGACGTCGACCCGGATAGCCTTCAAAGCCTCGATCAACGCACCGCCATCGCTTGCTTCGATGACAACCACCAGATCACCGAAGCTTTCTAGCAAAGCCTTGAGACCGGCACGGACCAGCGCCTGGTCATCGGCGAGCGCAATGCGAAGTGATCCCGTCACGTGGCAGGCACCCAGGCATTCAATCGAAAGCCCTTGCTGCAGTTGAATTCGATGCCACCACCGATAGCGTCGAGCCGCTCGCACATGCCGCTGAGGCCATTGCCCATGCGCAGACTTTTTGCGCCACGTCCGTCATCGCGAATCTCAAGGACAAGACGATTACCATCGCGAACCAGGCGCAGCCAGACATTCTCCGCCGAAGAGTGCCGCGCGGCGTTGGTCAGGCCTTCCTGAGCCACGCGCAACAACACCTGTGCCTGACCGATATTGTCGACGCGCGTGTCTTCGGAAAGATCCAGATGCACTTTGGGCCGCGGTATCGGAGCGGCCAACTCCTCGATCGCT
The DNA here is from genome assembly GCA_039930065.1 of Dokdonella sp. Taxonomy (GTDB): domain Bacteria; phylum Pseudomonadota; class Gammaproteobacteria; order Xanthomonadales; family Rhodanobacteraceae; genus Dokdonella. Next base: position 9,068 of record JBDSPX010000241.1, on the reverse strand, counting down.
CGACGCAGATCAAGACCATCGTTCTGGCGCATCTGGCCGACGACGCCACGAATGTCGCCAAGCAATTCATCGGCAAGACTCGCCGCAATTTTCACCGCGGGAGGCGCACCGGCCGGATCGCGGGCGAGCATCGCAAGTTGAAGCTTGAGCGCGGTCAGCTTGTGTCCGGCGACATCGTGCAGTTCTCGAGCGAGGCGAAGGCGCTCGCGATCGCGCGCACTTTCTTCAAGTAGCGAGTGCGTCGCCAGCAGGTGCGCATTGACCTGGGCCAGCTCATCGCGAGTGCGCTCCGCGCGATGCGCGTAAATCGCCGTGGTCGCGGCGAATACTTGGAATCCCGTGTAAACGGTCGCCAGGGTCAGCGGCACGTCGCTATGCCAGATGCTTCGGAAAATCACATACAGAGTCACGTTGAGCGCGATCAGAACGAGTGCGAATATGCGGCCCGGCATTTGCGTCGCCAGTTGCGCCATTGCGATCACCAGCAGAACCGGCGCGAAGCCCGCGCGATCAAGCACGCAGACCAGCAACCCGATCACGACCTGGACCGCTATCAATGGCAGTCGGAGCTGTGGCCTTGCGTTCTCGCAAACCATGCACGCGAGGAAGCAGGCGAGAAACGCCAGCAAGAGAAACGCGATCAAGAGCCGTTGCGCGGGGTCGGCGCGGCCGAGCATGCCGCTGGCCACCGCCGCCCAGGTAACGATGCCGGAAAGGCAGAGCGGCTCAAGCAAATTTCGCCAACGGGTCGCGACGGCCATGCAGGCATTCCTGATTCGAGGACTACAGCATCGAACGATCAAGGGCGCGACTCAAGCGATTCGCACAAACTGGTGACTTCCGGCAGGTCGAAACAATGACCGGCGGCATCTGGTCGATCCAGCGTCGGGATCGCAGGATGGCACTGCTCCGGTGGTCTGCAATTTTGCCCTCGCCATGCCCGTCTGCCATGAGATCAGATCATCATGATCGTACAAATTTTACTGAATACCCCAGTCTGGGCGTATGCGATATTTGTCTTGTTGCTTTGGCTTGGCGTGTGTCAGCTGCGTGCGCGATGGGTTTCGATCCATCGCGTGTGGCTCACCCCGATGATATTTATCGTCTGGGGATTTCTTGGCCTGGTGCTGCACAACACGGGTTCGGCGGCCAGCCTTTCGCCTTGGTTGATGGCGGCCAGCCTTGGCGTCGTGCTGGGTCTGCTGAGGAGGAACACGCTGGTCATTGACACGGAGCGCGGTCGAGTCATGCGTCCCGCCAGCGTCATGCCGTTACTACGCAATCTCCTGGTGTTTGGCGCGCACTACGGATTGAACATCGCCGCCGCATTTCATCCGGGTCAGCATTCGATCATGCAAATCGACATGGCCGTGTCGGGACTGTTTGCAGGTTTCTTCGGCGGTTGGCTGATCCGCTTTATGCAGCACTATTTCTCTGCCAGCGCCACGGCTGGCAGCTCTGACAAGAACCGAGCAATAGCGGTGGCAAACGTCATGCGTTGATACCCTGCCTGCCTCGATCAAACGCTCGCTGCAGGAAGCGGCTGGCAGGATCGATCGTGACTTGTGCAAGCACCCGTGCCAATCCTCACTTGAAGTGCCGCGATGGCATGCGATCATTCACGTTGATATCGATCCAGGGATTCAACATGACGATTTATTCGCGAGGCCTGCTCGGCCTTGGCTTTTGCATGGCACTCCTCGCATCAGCGCACGCGGATCAGCCCGCCGCCTCGTCAGCCGATCAACGGTTCAAGGCGATCTACGAGAAGGAATGGGATTGGCGCAAGCTGCAGTTCCCCGGTATCGATGAAGACAAGGACAATCACACACGGATCAACCATCTGCCGCATGTCGACGCCGCAACCCAAAAGCAGCGCCTGAGCGTCTGGGCCGACGTCCTCAAGCAGCTCGATGGCGTGCCGAAGAGTGAACTGTCGGCAGCCGAACAGATCAACTATGCCGTGTACCGGCCGCAAATCGAGAACTTCGCCGCCGGCATTCGCTTTGCCGACTACGAGATGCCGTTCAATTCCGATTCGTCGTTCTGGTCAAATCTCGGTTTCATGACGCGTGAACCGCTGCGCACGGTTGAGGATGCCGAGGATTACATTGCGCGTCTCAAGGATATACCTCGGTATTTCCACGAGCAGATCGTCAATATGCACGCCGGTCTGAAGCGCGGCTTCAGCGTGCCCCGCGCCGTCTTGCCCGGCCGTGATGTATCGATCGCCGCCGTCGCTGATCTCGACAATGCCGCGAACAGCGAGTTCTACAAGCCGCTCAAGGATCTGCCTGTATCGATACCGGCCGAACGCCAGGCGCAGCTGCGCGCCGATGGCCTTGCCGCGATTCGCGAGCAGGTCATACCCGCTTATGCGACCTTGCTCGATTTCTTCCGCAAGCAGTACATGACCAAAGCGCGAAAGACTCTCGCCGCGGAATCCATGCCAAACGGCAAGGCCTGGTATCGCCAGCAGATCCGCGAATACACCACGCTCGATCTCACTGCGGAACAAATCCACAAGATCGGACTCGACGAAGTCGATCGCATTCACAAGGAAATGCTGGAGACGATGAAGGAAGCGAAATTCGACGGCAGCTTCGGCGAATTTCTCACTTTCCTGCGTAGCGATCCGCAGTTCTACGCAAAAACGCCCGAAGAGTTGCTGATGCGTGCGGCATGGATCGCCAAGCGCGTCGATGCCAAGCTCTCGCGCTTTTTCGGCTTGATCCCGCGCGGGCGCTTCGGTATCGAGCCGGTGCCGGCCGACATCGCTCCGTTCTGGACGGCCGGACGCGGCGGCGCGTCGACCTATTGGCTCAACACCTATGACCTGCCTTCGCGACCTCTGTACAACCTGCCCGCCCTGACCTTGCATGAGTCGTCACCTGGCCACTCGTTCCAGGGATCTCTGGTCAACGAACAGAGCGCGCAACCGGCGTTTCGACGCAACAGCTACATCTCGGCCTACGGCGAGGGCTGGGGTTTGTATTCGGAGAAGCTCGGCATCGAAATGGGCATCTACACGACACCGTATGAAAATTTCGGCCGACTGACCTATGAGATGTGGCGCGCGTGCCGATTGGTCATCGATACCGGCGTGCATCACAAGGGCTGGAGTCGCGACAAGGCGCTCGCCTATCTGCGCGATCACACCGCGCTCAGCGAGCATGAAATCACCACCGAAGTTGATCGCTATATTTCGTGGCCCGCCCAAGCGTTGAGCTACAAGCTCGGCGAAATCCGCATCGTCGCCTTGCGCGCTGAAGCTGAGAAAGCCCTCGGGGCAGATTTTGATATCCGCGCCTTTCACGATGCCATACTCGCGCAGGGCTCGGTGCCGCTGAATGTGCTCGATGAACAGATTCACCAGTTTATCGTTGATAGCAAGACAGCCGCAGATGACAAGAAGCAGCAGAAGGCAGAAGGCGCCGAGTAGAGGTTCGCGATCTAAAGGAACCCGTTATTGCGTTGCGCCGAACACGCTCCTGCAAGATTCTGGTTGGTAGCGCTCAATGTTTTGCTGGCGACTTCGGCTTTGCGTCGGCCGTTTGTGCTTTCTCGGCAGCGGCCTGCTTGGCCCATTGCTCAATCAGTTCAGCGCGTGCAGCACGCTTGCTGAGCGGCTCTTCGGACTCACTTTCGGCCGCTTCGTCGGGACTTCCGCTATCGATCGTGCGCAGCAGACGATCGACCTGTTCCGCGACCACCCCATCGACCGTCGGTGCAAGCTGGTCGAGGCCGCTTGAGCTTGAGCCGTTGACCCGGTAGTCGACATCGAGGCGCGTCGTATCATTCTCCGCGGCTTGCAGCTTGAAGGTCAGAACCCCATTCAAGGCGGACTCCTGAAGCGGCCCGAGCGCCGTATCAAGGCGCAGCATCTCGTTCTTGATGGCCATGATCACCCGGCCATGCTCGGCACTTCCGTTGGCCCAGCGTTCGCAGAAGCAGCCGCCGGCCTCGGCCTTGAGGCTGAGGTTTCCTGCCTTGTCCGACCAGGTTTGTTCGTCACTCCACCAGCGCGCAACATCGGTCATTGCGACGTAGACCTTCACCGGCGGCGCTTCGACCTGTGCGGAAAATCCGATCAGGAAATGATCGGCCGAACTTTCGATAACCTCGGCATTGGCATGCAGCGCAAACAACAGACCTAACGCGCATGTGCAGATCGCTGATTTCATGGAACCCAAGTTCTATAAAGCGGGCAAGCCGCGGGGTTGTTGCAGCCGAGTTGTCCTGATTGAAGCATTACCTCGGCACGTTCAATCACGCATCCGCATCCGTGGCCCAGCCTTCCCCGCTACCGCGATTGAACACGCTATCCGCTGCCAGCACGTTGCCTGCAGGAATCGCGTTCTGATCGGCCAACCGCTGGTAAATCGGCACGAAGTCCGGGCGTGTCGCATCCATCAGTTGCTCGAAGCTGTCGATGACAAAATAGGTTTTCTGAAAGGTGTCGATGCGATAGCGCGTGCGCATGATACGTTCGAGATCGAAACCGATGCGGTTCGGTGAAGCCGATTCGAGACAGTGGATCGACTCGCCTTTCGAGGAGACGATGCCCGAACCATAGATACGCAGCTCGCCGTTCTGGCGGATCAAACCGAACTCGACCGTGTACCAGTAGAGGCGGGTCAGATTGACCAGGGCTTCAGCGCTGACACCATGCGCCTTGACGCCACCACGACCATAGGCGGCCATGTAGTCGGCAAACATCGGATTGAGCAGCAGCGGCACATGGCCAAACAAGTCATGGAACATGTCCGGTTCGGCGATGTAATCGATCTGGTCGGGGCGACGAATCCACCATGTGACCGGAAAGCGTCGGTTGGCCAGATGCTCGAAGAAATCGAGTTCCGGCAGCAAACCTTCGACGCCGATCAGTTTCCAGCCGGTGGTCTTGGCGAGCAGTGCATTGATCTCCTCGAAGCGTGGAATCTCGTCGGCCGACATGCCGAAGCGCTCCTGGTTTTCAATGAACTCGGCGCAGGCGCGACCCTTGAGGATCTCGCGCTGGCGCTTGAACAGGGTTGACCAGGTGGCGTGATCCTCCTTGGTATAGCTATCCCAGGGCTGATCGACGATGGCGGTCGTGTAGACCGGCACATAGCCTTTGTCGGTCAACTGGTTTTCGACGCGGCGTGGCTCAGCAGACATGCGTTCAATTCCTTCAATTCGAGTTCCCATGCTATCGGGTTCAGCACGCAACAAGCTTGCAAACTTGCCGGAATATCGATCGATGACGCATATTTGTTGCGCGATCCAATGATCAAACACAATAAACGAGCGCAAGCATGACGAACAACCTTGATCGAACCGATTTGCGCATCCTCGCTTTGCTGCAGCGCAACGGTCGCGCGACGAATAGTGAAATCGCCGAATCGGTGAACCTTTCGCCATCCGCCTGCCTACGCCGCATTCAGAAACTCGAAGCCGATGGCGTCATCGCCGGCTACGCGGCTCTGGTCGATCCACAAGCGGTTGGCTTGGGCTTGCAGGCTTTCGTCCGCGTCCAGCTGGAGAAGCATGGCAGCGACGCAGTCCAGCATTTTGTCGACAGCGTGCAGAGTTGGAGCGAGGTGATCGCCTGTCATGCACTGACCGGTGAGATGGATTATCTCCTGCACATCGTGGTCAGCGACCTTGAGCATTTTTCGCAATTTCTGCTCGACCGTTTGCTCAACGGAAGCGGTGTTGCAGACGTCAATTCGAGCTTCGTCCTGCGCACGGTCAAGCAGACGCGCGAGCTGCCGATCGCCGTGAGCTGATCAATGCAGGGTATGGCGCTTGTCGTCCTTGATGTTATCGCGGACAGGGAATTGGAGGATGCGTGCGCCTTCCGCCGATTCGGATTCACGCTGCCATAGCACCGGCACATCATGGGGTCGCGGCAGTTCGAGCTCGGCATCGAGCGCCGCTTGCTCCTCGTCTTCTTCATCCTCCCAGCTATAGCGTTTTCGCACTGGTTTCGGGTCCAGACGGAACAAAAGAATCGCGGCCAGTGCGCCGGCAACGGCACCCGCAAGGTGGTACTCGAACGAGATGTTTTCCTCGCGCGGCAGCACGGTCAAAACCATGCCGCCGTAGAAAAAGAAAACGACCAGAGAGATCGCGACGCCGAGACGATCACGTCGCAACAAGCCGGTCAGAAACAGAAAAAACATGAGGCCGTGATTGATACCGCTCATGCCGACGTGAACGGAATCGCGCGCAAACAACCAGACGCCGAGCCCCGACATCACCCAGATCATCGGCAGCGCCCATTGGGCCGCACGGGGATAGGCGTAGAGGGTCAGCGTCGCCAGCAAGGCCAATGGCAACGTGTTTGACATCAAGTGTTCGAACGAGGCGTGCGCGAGCGGCGCGCTCAGGATTCCGATTAGCCCGTGCAGATGCCGTGGTTCGATGCCGAGATCGTTCATCGACCAGCCAAGCAGCCAGCTTCCGAGCCAGACCAGCCAGATGCCGATCAGCAGGATTGCCGCGCTGAAAACCGCGTAGTTGATGCGCTCGCGATCGAATTTGACCGCGGCGCTGCCGGGTTCGGGAGTCGGGGGTGCGATGTCCATCGCGATGAGGTTGGGTCGTGCGTGGCGGGTGCAAGGGTGTGGTCATGGATCAACTTGAGCGCGGGCTTGGCGCGCCGATGATCTCAGTAGCCGTTGGTCTTGAATGCAGAGGGGCGGACTGATTTCCGGGTCTGGTTCGATTCGGCCCTTAAAATTGATCTGCTCCGTCTCCAACCCTTTCGCAACGTGCTCCTCGTTGTAGATCAAAGCGCTCGGCAGCCGATAATGTGTCGCCTGCCCACCAGTCTCCCGCAGGAGCTTTAGGCAACCGTTCGCTCGTCGACCGATCGTTCGTCTCCGGCAGAGTTGGCTCGAAAATTGCTTAGACCCTTTACCCAAGCAATTGTAAAGTCATGGAATTTCACGTTTCGACGGCCATGCAGTTAACCGCGACGATGACCTTGATCATCGGGCTCGCGCTTGCCTTCACGGCGACAGGCTATCCGCGCAATCTGCAGCACCCGATTCGCTTGTGGGTTCGTGGCTTGCTGATCCAGCCATTTGCCTTTGGACTCTTGGCGGTGAGAGATCTGGCTCCCGATTGGCTAACCATCGTGGTGGCCAATGTCTTGCTGGCGATTGCTTATGCCCATCTTATCCAGGCGATTCGCGAATACAGCCACGCTCCTGATCGCAGTCTGGTCTTCGTTTGCATTGGGCTAATTACAATTGTTGTCGAGCTTCTGCTGACGTATGTCTGGCCAAGCCTTCTCGCCAGAATCATTTTCATTTCGACGGTCATCGCTTTGTTTTCCGCGTTCGGCGTCTCGGCGATCTACACAAGAAAGGAACCGATCACGCGCCCCGAACATCTCGTCGCAATCATGTTTGGCGTGGCGATTCTGGTCATGCTCGCGCGCGTGGTGACGACGCCCGGCTCCAACATGACCCTGCTGACCAGCACCTCGGCCATGCAAGGTATCGTCTTCACGTACGCCTCGCTGATGCCGGTGATCGCGACATCAGGATTTTTGCTGATGTGCGGCGAACGCATGAACAAGGATCTCGTGCGCCTCGCCACGCTCGATCCGCTGACCGGGGTGTTCAACCGACGCACGATGACCGACCTCGCAAACAAGGCGATCGCCGCGAGCAAACGCCATGGCAGACCGCTATCGCTGCTGATCCTCGATATCGATCATTTCAAACGCATCAATGACCAATTCGGCCACGAGGCCGGTGATCTGGCCTTGTGTCGGTTTGTCGAACTGCTCGCGGCGGTCAAGCGCGAAGCCGATGTCATCGCCCGCATCGGCGGAGAGGAGTTCGCAATGATCCTGCCCGATGCAAATGAAGCCGCTGCCCTCGCATCGGCAGAACGGTTGCGCGAGTGCTTGTCCAATTCGGATTTCATGGTCAGCGGGTGGCCCGTGCCATTGCAGGCGTCGATTGGCGTCGGCACGCTCGGGCCGGCGATAAGCGATCTTGAAACCCTGCTGCGCGAGGCCGATCGAGCCATGTACGAGGCCAAGCGCAATGGACGAAATCGGGTTTTCGCCGTATCCGATCTGCACGAACAATCGAGCCTCGATCTGACCACCCGCGCTCAATGAAGCGCAGGCTCAGTGTCGTCGAATCAGTCAATCTTGGGCCATAGTCGGCTGGCCAACAGCGAAGCTCCGATCAACACGGCGACCATGCCAAGCGACAAACCGATCGGCACCTTCCAGATATCGACGATCAGCATCTTCACGCCGATGAAGGTCAGCACCCCGGCCAAGCCATAGTTGAGCAGGTGGAAGCGCTCGGCCATGCCGGCGATCAGGAAGAACAAGGCGCGCAGACCGAGCACGGCGAATACATTGGAGGTCAAGACGATGAATGGGTCCTCGGTGATCGCGAAGATCGCCGGAATCGAGTCGACCGCAAAGATCACATCAGTCACCGCCAACAAGGCGACCACGACAAACATCGGCGTGAACCAACGCACCCCGTCCTTGATCACGCTCAAACGCGTGCCGTGATAGTCGTTGGTCAGACGCAGGTGGCCACGCATCCAGCGCATCAGCGGATTGGCCTCAAAATCGGCCTCGTCGTTTGGCGCGCGCACCATCTGGAATCCGGTGTAAACAAGGAACGCACCGAAAAAATACAGGATCCAGTGATAGCGCTGAATCAGCGCCGCGCCGACGAAGATCAGGATCGCGCGCAAGACAATTGCGCCGAGGATGCCGATCATCAATGCACGCTGTTGCAACTCCGGACCAACACCGAAGCGCGAGAAGATCAGCAGAAAGACAAAAATGTTGTCGATCGCCAGCGCCTTCTCGACCACATAACCGGTGAGGAATTGCAGCGCGGTTTCGTCGGCAACCGCCGAACTGACATGGCCGCCGAGCCAATACCAAAGACCGAGATTGAACAACATCGCGAGCGCGATCCAGGCGACGCTCCACAAAGCCGCTTCCTTGAACGACACCTTGTGTGCGCCACCCGCACGCAGGACGACAAAATCAACAATCAGCGCAATGACGACGAGCACGCTGAAAGTAAGCC
>JBDSPX010000240.1:0-5109 GCA_039930065.1 Dokdonella sp. | reverse complement strand
GTCGTGGTCAGGCCGGCTACGCATTTGCGCCAGCCGTCTTCGAGGATGCTGGGCGCGCGGGTGCGGGCGTGGCGTTCGAGCTCGGCTTCGGAAGCGCCTTCGTGGATCAGGCGGCGCATCGCTTCTTCGACTGGCACCAGTTCATAGATGCCAGTTCGGCCTTTGTAGCCCGCATGACGGCTGCCGAGATCGTTGCGAGGACGATACAACGTGACTTCTGTGTCGGCCGGCTGGCCGAAGGCTTTGAGTTCAGCCGCGGTCGCTTGATAGCTTTCACGCGTTGCTGGATCAAGAGCACGCACTAGCCGCTGCGCGAGTACGCCGACCAGACTCGATGACAGCAGGAACGGCTCGACGCCCATGTCGCGCAGTCGCGCAACGGCGCCCACGGCTGAATTGGTATGCAGCGTCGAGAGCACGAAGTGACCGGTCAGCGATGCCTGCACGGCGGTTTCCGCCGTATCGAGATCACGGATTTCACCGACCATGACGACATCGGGATCCTGACGCAAGATCGCGCGAAGTCCACGCGCGAAGGTCATGTCGACACGCGTGTTGACCTGGGTCTGGCCGATGCCGTCGATGTAGTACTCGATCGGATCCTCGACCGTCATGATGTTGCGCGATGAATCGTTGAGCTTGAGCAGCGCGCCATACAGCGTGGTGGTCTTGCCCGAGCCGGTTGGGCCGGTCACAAGCAGGATGCCGTGTGGGCGCGCGATCATCGCCTCAAGCCGCGTGCGCGTATCGGCATCCATGCCGAGCTGGACCAGATCAAGACGGCCGGCCTGCTTGTCGAGTAGGCGCAGGACAACGCGCTCGCCGTGTCCTGCCGGAATCGTCGACACTCGCACATCGACCGGTCTTCCGGCGATACGCAGACCGATGCGCCCATCCTGCGGCAAGCGTTTTTCGGCGATATCGAGCTTGGCCATGACCTTGATTCGACTGACCACGGCGTTGGCGATGCCCTTCTGTGGCGCGAGCACTTCGCGCAGCACGCCATCGATGCGGAAGCGCACGACGAGGCGACTCTCGAACGGTTCGATATGGATATCCGACGCACCTTCCTTGACCGCCTCGGTCAGCAGCGCGTTGATCAAACGAATGATCGGCGCATCGTCTTCGCTTTCGAGCAGGTCCTCGGGCTCAGGCAATTCATCAGCAAGGGTTTTCAGATCGAGACGTTCATCGAGATCGGAGACCATCGCGCGCGCATCATCCCCTTGCTCGTACAGATCACGCAGCAGGCGTTCGAACGCAGTTGCGTCGTACGCGGTCAGATGCAGGTCAACGCCGAGATGACGGCGCAATTCGGCGAGCACTTCGGGGCGCACGCCCTGGCGACAGGCAATCTCGGCCGAACCTTCATGCCACGCAGTCAGGGTCGCGCCGTGTCGGCGCGCAAATCCGAAACCGGGTCGCGACGGTCGTGCCTCAACGCGTGCAGCCTCACTCATTGCTTGTTCCGCGGTGGCGGCTGCTGCGTTCCGTTTGCATCCATGCCGGGATCGCTGAGGAAGTCGTGCACCTCGGGCAGCAGAGGACGTTCGCTGCGTGGTGTCAGTGGCGCAGTGTCCTCGCGCATGCGCAACTGCTCGGTGCGCATGTAGTTGTATTTCTCGCTCGATACCGAGGCTTCGGTGGCCGCATCACGCAGGATCTTCGGACGCATGAAGACCATCAGGTCGCGCTTCTCGTTCTTGTTCGAGCGATAACGGAACAAGTTGCCGATGATCGGGATGCTGCCGAGCCCCGGCACCTTGCTGTTGTTGTCGCTGACATTGTTGTCCGTCAGTCCGCCGAGCACGAGCAGCGAGTTGTCGGCCACCAGCACATTGGTGGTCAGCTCGCGCTTGTCTGTGATCAGATCGACTGCGCCGGTGACCGGCGGCGCCAGCGATGAAACTTCCTGATGGATTTCCAGACGTACCGCATCGCCTTCGTTGACGTGCGGCGTAACCTTTAGGACGAGACCGACATCCTTGCGCTCGATGGTCTGGAATGGATTGGTGACCTGGCCGTTGCTGCCGCTGCTTGCGGTATTCGTGTATGAGCCGGTCAGGAACGGGACTTCCTTGGCTACCTTGATTTCGGCTTCCTGGTTGTCGAGGGTCAGGATCGATGGCGTCGACAGGATGTTGGTCTTGCCATCGCCGCGCAGGGCACGAACGAGAGCGCCTAGATTGACGAGCGGAGTATCAGTTCCAGGAATGGGTATCGTGCCGTTGATGTAGCCAAGCGAGAGACCGCCCAGTCCCGAAAGACCGGCAATATTGCCAGCGAGTCCAATCAGGCTCGAGTTACCGTTCGGACCGCCAAAATTGGTTCCGCCGATAACACCAGTTCCGAGAGTGCCATCGGGACCCTTCGGCGCAGTAAACCACTGCACACCAATTTCGCTGGCCGTCGAATCGGCCACCTCGGCAATGATCGCTTCTATCAAAACCTGTGCGCGTCGCACATCCAGCTGACGCACGACCGAAGCCAATGAACGGAAAACGGCCGGAGGCGCACTGATGATCAGCGAATTGGTAGGCTCATGCGCCTGAATCGTTGCCGTCGAAGCGTTGGCCGGGCCCGCCGCTTCACCGGCTTTGACGGCCGTTGGCGGAGCGATACCGGTCAACGTCGCGGCAACCCCTTGCAGGATCGGCACAAGATCCTTGGCACTGGCATTGTTCAAATAGATAACTTGCGTGTCACCACCATTCTCGAGCGGCGTATCGAGATGCGCGATCAACGCGCGCATCTTCAAACGTGAATTCTTGGCCCCGGCAAGCAGGATCGAATTGGTCCGCGTATCGGCGAATACACGCGGTGATTCGGCGTTCACCTGGGTGACCTTGTCGTCGGCGAGCGAAGTCAACGTACGCGCCAGTTCGGCGGCATTCGCGTGCATCAGCGGAATCACCTCGACCTCGGCATCGGAGACCGTATCGATGCGATGGATGATATTGATCAGACGCGCGACATTGCCGGCACGGTCGGAGATCACCAATGAATTCGATGGCCCATGCGCAATCAGTTGCCCACCTTGCGGCATCAGCGGACGCAGGATCTGGATCAGTTCGTTCGCCGATACATGCTGGACCGGCACGATCTGGGTGATCAGTTCATCGGCCGAATGCGCGCGATCCCCGTTCAAGGCCGCCGAGCCATCTTGCTGGGCCATCGCCTCGGGCACGATCTTGATCATGCTGCCCTGGTTGATCGCGGCGTAACCATGCACGCGCAGTACCGAAAGGAAGACGTCATAAATTTCGTCCGGCTTCATCGGCTTGGCCGAGATCACCGTGACCTTGCCCTGCACGTTGGGCCCGAGGATGAAGTTCTTGCCGGTGATTTCCGAGACGGTCGCAATCAGCGCCTGGATATCGGCATCTTTCAGATTCAGCGTATGCCGACCATCGGCATTGGCCGTATCCGTCGACGGTGGCGCCTGTGCGAAGGCGCTCGTCGCCAACAGACAAGCCGCCATGAGAATCATTCGAGACAGGAAAACACACTTCATCAGTTCAGACTCTCAATCAGTTGTTGCACAAAGATGGCCAATCATCGAGAACCGCGCCTATGCGCTGAATTCCCGACAACCCAAACATCCTCTCGACGGCAGAACCGCAAGCGTAGCAAAGCGGGAAGGCCTAGGTGACTTTCCGGTTAAACCAAGAGGCGACAAAGCGCTTGCCGTTCCAACTCCCGATTATGAGCCGCTCCTGCGGCTCACCCTTCGGGCCAGCTGCGCTGTTCGTTACGACATCCTTTCTGCACAGTCCCCATTCTCTATTCCCGGCCTCAATGCAACTGCACCGTAATCTCGGTCGGCACACCACCCCGATTCACGGTCACGCGGACGCTGTTGGCGTTTTGCAGGCTTTCAAGGATCTGCTGGCCGCGGGCGACCGAGTCGACCGGCACGCCATTGACGGCGGTGACAATGTCGCTGGGCTTCAGACCCAGCTTGGCCATCATCGCCGAATCGCCATTGGCAGAAGACACGCGGACACCTGCGATCTGGCCATTGCTGATGACCGGATCGATGCGGACATTCTTGGCCAATTCGGCAGGATCCCCACCACCGATTTTTTGCATGGTCTTCTGCCAATCAAGCGCGCCATGGGCGAGCTGAGGTGGCGCGAAGGTTGGCAACGGACCGGGTTCTGTCGCCGAACTGGGCGAAGTATTGCGCAATGCCTTGCCGCCGCGCTGGTCGGCAGGGATTGGGGCCACGCGTTCGCGCGACTCGTCCCGCGCCAATGCGAGCACCTCCTGTACGCCATCGTGTTTGAGCACGACACGATCGGAGTGAACTTCATCGAGTGTCACACCGACGCTGATTTCCTCGCCAACACGCCAGGCACGCTCGACACCTTGCGCATCGGCAATCACCGCAATGCCACTGTGCGCATCGGCATCGGCCAGCGTGCCGCGCAAACTCAAATCAAGCGTGGTGGCGGGCGCATTGCGTAGCAGTGCCTGCTGTTGCGGGGCATTTCCAAAAAGATGCCATTTGGAAACCGCTACCCCGGGCGTCGTGCTAGCAACCGTCGCTGAACGCAACGGACCTGCGCTCAAACCATCGTCGCCCGGAACCAGCATCCAGAAAGTACGCGCAAGCATCCACAGCAACAACACGACACAAATGACGAACGCGAGCATCGCCAATCGTTCCGACCAGCGGTCACGATCGGCGCCAGTCAATCCAGCACGGTTCAGGCCATTCAGCATTCGCGAAACATCCACGCAAAAAGCAGGTGCGAACTGTAGCAAATCGCCAACCGCCAAAGGATTTCGCGCGTCTGATCGGTACTCAAGGACAGAGATTGAAGCATGATTGTCGCGATTCTTCGCATGGCGATGTCGGATCCGTGAAGGAATTCACGTATATCCGTTCAAGCGTCCGACAAGACAGGTTCCCGGCGCTTCTCCGTAAAACCAAGGACAACGACCATGCTCAAGATTCATCACCTGTGTTGCGCTGTGTTGCTGCTCTTGAGCAGTCTAGCCCGTGCCGACGGCGGCGATCATCCGCTGGTAGGTCGCTACGAAGGCTCCGAACAGGTTGGCCGTCATGTCAGCGATTTCGACGAAGCCGAGCTCATCAATGGT
>JBDSPX010000239.1:0-7691 GCA_039930065.1 Dokdonella sp. | reverse complement strand
GAACCGACAGAAAGTCCTTCAGCATGCGAAGTACGACATCAATGTCCTCTCGACCCACGGCATCACGATGCGTGGCGTCGCCCACGACACGATGCTCGAATCCTATGTCCTCAACTCGACCGCATCGCGGCACGACATGGATACGCTGGCCAAGCGTCATCTTGGCTATCAGACAATCCAGTACGAAGAGGTTGCCGGCAAGGGAGCCAAGCAGATTTCGTTTTCGCAGGTGGACCTCGATACGGCGGCTCGCTACGCCGCCGAAGATGCCGACATCACGCTGCGCCTGCATCAGACGATGTGGCCACAACTCGAATCGGATGCCGCGCTGCGCAAGGTCTACTGCGAGATCGAGATTCCGCTGATCCCGGTGCTTGCGCGCATGGAGCAGCATGGCGTTCTCGTCGACGTCGATGCGTTGCGCATCCAGGGTCGCCAGTTGGCGACGCGCATGCACGAGCTGACCACGCAATGCCACGACATCGCCGGACGCAAGTTCAGTCTCGACTCGCCCAAGCAGTTGCAGTCTTTGCTCTTTGACGAGCTCAAATTGCCGGCGATGGTGAAGACGCCCAAAGGCCAGCCATCGACCAACGAAGAAGCGCTGGAGGCGATTGCCGACGCGCACGAGTTGCCGCGCCTGATCCTTGAATACCGTGGCTTGGCCAAGCTGCGCTCGACCTACACCGAGAAGCTGGCCGAAATTGTCAATCCACGCACCGGCCGCGTACATACCAGTTACCACCAGGCCACGGCCGCGACCGGTCGCTTGTCGTCGTCGGATCCGAACCTGCAGAACATTCCAGTGCGCACGGTGGAAGGGCGGCGCATCCGTCAGGCCTTCGTCGCACCGGCTGGATGGAAGGTGCTCGCGGCCGACTATTCGCAGATCGAGCTGCGCATCATGGCGCACTTGTCTGGGGATGAAGGCTTGCTCGCGGCCTTCCGCAATGGCCAGGACGTCCATCGCAGCACGGCAGCCGAAGTGTTTGGCGTGACACTGGATGCGGTTGACAGCGATCAGCGCCGTGCCGCCAAGGCGATCAATTTCGGCTTGATGTACGGCATGAGCGCATTTGGACTTGCACGCCAGCTCGGCATCGGTCGCGGCGAAGCACAGGACTACATCGCGCGCTATTTCCAGCGTTATCCCGGCGTCCGTGATTTCATGGATCGCACCCGCGAGCAGGCGCACGCCAAGGGCTACGTGGAAACCGTGTTTGGACGGCGCCTTTATCTCGACAACATCGCTTCACGCAACCAAGCCCAGCGCGCAGGCGCCGAGCGCGCTGCGATCAATGCGCCAATGCAGGGAACCGCAGCCGACATCATCAAGCGCGCAATGCTGACGATCGATGCCTGGCTTGCGGGGCGCGAGGGGCAGGCGCGCATGCTCATGCAAGTTCACGATGAACTGGTATTCGAGGTTCGCGAAGACTGCATCGACGAGATCCGAGACGGTGTTCGCCAGCGCATGGCTGGCGCAGCCGCTCTAGCGGTTCCGCTCGAGGTCGACATCGGCGTCGGCGAGAACTGGGACGAGGCGCATTGATCGTTGCTTGATTAACGCGAAAGTGAATCGCGAATAAATCATTTCAGATTTCTGTCGAACCCACGAAACTTTCTGGCGCCAACCCGCATCTTATTATCCGGGTGCACGCAACGGCACCCCTGGATTCATCCACCTCCCTGGATGGATCCCCCGGAAACCGGTCCCTCCCCAGGTCGGTTTCCGATCCCGGCCCCGAGAGCTCCCCCTGGCTCTCGGGGCTTTTTTTATGCCTTCGAGTTGGGGAAATCGTCGATTCGGCTTTCTTTCTGACGCGCGGCGATCAGCTCAGCGCGGCCAACAGGGCTTCGCGTGGTAGCTTGCCGGTCTCGTTTCGAGGCAATCGCTCGACCAGCCGCAAAGGGCGCGGCAGGAACAGCGGGTCGACCGCCAAGCGCAGCTCGGCCATCAATTGCTTGTGCGTTCTACCGGGTGCCACGGCCAGCGCTGCAATGCGGCGGATGGTTGAGGTTGTACCCGGATCCAGTTGGAAGACCACGGCATCCTCAACCCCATCAAGCGACTGCAGACGTCGGGTGAGATCGGCGAGCGACGCTCGTTTGCCGGCGATTTCGAGCAGGTCGGCATTGCGTCCGCAGAGCCTGAATGAGCGATCTCCAACCAGCTCGACAATGTCCTGGAGCAAAACGGGCCCCGACAGATGCGCGGCTGTGACCATGGTGCCATCGGGTTGTGGACTGAGTTCAACACTATCGTGCAGGCACCAGTCGCTGTCGAGTGCGGTGCGACGATGCGCGATCACGCACGTTTCGGTTGAGCCGAACATTTCGATCAACGGAGCCTTGAATCGTCGTTCCGCCTCAGCAGCCAGCTCGGCACAGAGCGGGGCGGTCGCCGAAACAATCGCCGCGAGCGCGGGTAGTTCGATGGTTTCGCGCAGCAGTGACTGCAGATGAATCGGCGTCGTCACGAGCACTCGCGGCGCTGGCATCCGGGCCAGTTCCGCCGCGATATCGGCCGGGAAAAGCGGCTTTCCGGCATGGATTGAAAACGGCCCGAACAACGGCAGGAGTACCGAGAGTTCCATGCCATACATGTGCTGAGCGGGCACCGTGGCCAGCACATGCGCGATTTCATCCGGGCGCAAACCGATTGCCGATGCGAGGACGTTCGAATTGAGCGCGCTGCCGTTGCTGAAGCTCTGCCAGTTTTTGATGTTGGCCGTTGGCCGGCCCGTGCTGCCCGAGGTGAATCCAATGGCAGCCGTCTGCGCGCCGGACACGCGAAGCGCTGGGGCTACGCCGCCTTGCCTTGGCTGTCCAATGCCCGGTTCGGGCAGTCGAATCATGTCGGGGAACGTATCGCAGCTCATTGCCTCGCCGAGAACGTAGGTGCCAGGATAGGCGGCTTGAACCTCCGCAATGGCCTGCGAGGCGCGGGAAGCAGGCAGCAGTGTGGCGTGACCGATGCTGGCCGCGGCGCAGAAACCGACCATGAAAAGATAGCGGTCATCACACAGATTGATTGCACTGCCGGATGCCGGAAGCAGGCGTGCCGCAAGCGCCACATCGGCCAGGAACTCGGCAACGCTAAGCGCGTGTCCGCCGCGCCAAGCGAGGACACGTTGGTGGTCGGCTGTGGCCAGCAGCGACAGCAAGCATGTGGAGTCTAGAAACTGACCCGTATCGACAACCGCAGACATCTCCCCTCCCTCAGTGACGCACAAAATCCCCACTCATAGCGTCGCGTATTGTTGTCGGTCGCTCAAGTCCCCCGAGCTCGCCGCCGACGACCGCATCCAGTTGATCGTTGAACATGCCGCGCAATTCGGAGACGTTTCGGGCGGCTGCCTGACCGTGGATATTCGCGCTGCTGGATACCAGGGCGCCGCCAAATGCACGACACAGCGCGCTGGCCACCGGATGAGCGGTGATGCGGATCGCAATGCCGACATGCTCGCCGACAACCCAGGACGGCACGGCGGCGCTGGCCGGGAATATCCAGGTGTTCGGGCCCGGCCAACTGGCCTGTGCTCGCGCGATCGCATCGGCCGGGCATTCGCCCAGATAGGCCGCGATCTGCGAGAAATCCGCTGCAATCAGCAAGACACCGATGCCCGCTGGGCGTTGTTTGAGATCGAATAGGCGGCGAACCGCCGATTCATTGTGCGGATCACAGCCGAGGCCCCAGACCGCTTCGGTCGGATAGGCGATGACACCGCCCCGACGCAGCGCGTCGACCGCCCGCACAACATCCGTCTCCATCAGCTGTCGCTTGCGGGAGCTGGACTTGCGCTCGTCTTGCGCGCACTGGAGGCCTTCTTCGCAACTTTCGTGGCCGCGGTTTTTTTGGTTGCGGTCTTCTTCTTCGCGGTTTTCTTCTTTGCTGTCTTCTTTACCGCCGTTTTCTTTGTCGCGGTCTTCGCCGTGTCGGCTTTAACGGCTGTCTTCTTGCTGGCTGCTTTGCCCTTGCCCTTGGCGCCCTTGGTGAATCCGCGTTTGGGGCGGAACGGTGCGGCAGCGAGCAGTTCGACGCATTCCGCTTCGCTCAAGCTTGGCGGCTCGCGATCCTTCGGGATACGTGCGTTCTTGTCGCCGTCGGTGATGTAGGGCCCATAGCGTCCGTTGAGAATCTGGATGCCGTTGCCGAAATCCTTGATCGTGCGGTTGGCCAGCAGTTCGGCTCTCGCGCGCACGAGTTCAAGCGCACGTGGCAGCTCGATCGTGTACGGATCATCTTCCTTGGCCAGCGAAGCGTACGTCGCGCCGATCTTGACGAAGGGCCCGAATCGACCGACGCCGATCACGATGTCCTCACCTTCCTCGTTGCTGCCGAGCGTGCGGGGCAACTTGAACAGCTCAAGCGCTTCCTCGGCCGTGATCGTGTGCATGCTCTGGCCCGGACGCAGGCTCGCGAACTTCGGCTTGTCCTCGTCTTCCTTGACGCCAATCTGGGCGAACGGTCCGTAGCGGCCCAGTCGCACGGACAACGGCTTGCCGGATTTCGGATCCACGCCAAGGACGCGGCTGCCGCTGGCCTCGGATTTGTCGACCGTTTCCATCTTGTCGTCGATCTGGGCCTTGAATGGCTTCCAGAAGCGAGCCAGCAAAGGCACCCAATCTTCCTCGCCACGGCTCACCGCATCGAGCTCATCTTCGAGCTTTGCCGTGAAATCGTAGTCGACATAACGCGCGAAATGCCCGGCCAGGAAGCGGCCGACCGCGCGACCAACGTCGGTCGGCATGAAGCGGCGGCTGTCGAGGATCACGTACTCGCGATTGAGCAAGACCTGGATGATGCTGGCATAGGTCGATGGTCGGCCGATGCCGTGTTCTTCCAGCGCCTTGACCAGGCTGGCTTCGGAGAAGCGCGGCGGCGGCTCGGTGAAATGTTGGTCGGTGACGATGTCGCGTAAAGGCACCGCTTCGCCGACCTTCATGATCGGCAGCTTGCGCGCGTTGTCTTCGTCTTCGACAGCCGTCTGATCCTTGCCTTCTTCGTAAACAGCGAGGAAGCCGGGATCGATCACCGTCGTACCGGTCGCGCGGAATGCCGCATCAGCACCGCAAGGAAAGTCGACCGAAACGGTATTCATCGTGGCGAACTGCATCTGACTCGCGACCGTACGCTTCCAGATCAACTCGTACAATTTTGCATGAACAGGCGAAAGGAACGCAGCGACACGCTTTGGCGTCAGCGCGGCGGATGTCGGCCGGATCGCCTCATGCGCTTCCTGCGCATTCTTCGATTTGGATTTATAGGTGTTCGGTTGTTCGGGCAGGGCCTGGCGGCCGAATTCGCGCACGATGACCTCGCGCAATTCAGCCGTGGCTTCATCCGAGATCGATACCGAATCGGTACGCATGTAGGTGATCAGACCGACAACGCCTTCGTCACCAATCGCGATTCCCTCATAAAGCTGCTGGGCAAGGCGCATGGTTCGGCTCGTCGCATAACCAAGCTTGCGTGCGGCTTCCTGCTGCAGGGTCGAGGTGGTGAACGGTGCCGATGGACGACGCTTGCGCTCTTTCGACTGCACTTCACCAACGACGAGGCGTCCTTGCGCCGCCTTGTGCAAGGCGTTGCGTGCCGCATGCGCATCATCGGTGTTGGTCAGGTCGAACTGTTCGAACTTCTTGTTGTTGAGCTTGAGCAGGCGAGCCTTGAAGGCCTGATCCGGATGGGCCAGATCGGCTTCGACCGACCAGTATTCGCGCGGAATGAACGCTTCTATCTCTTCCTCGCGCTCGACGATCATGCGCAGGGCAGGGGATTGCACGCGTCCGGCCGAAAGCCCGCGCTGGACCTTGCGCCAAAGCACCGGCGACAAATTGAATCCGACCAGGTAGTCGAGCGCGCGACGCGCCTGCTGGGCATTGACCAGCTCCATCGAAAGCTGTCGAGGATTGGCTACGGCTTCCTTGATTGCTCGCGGCGTGATTTCCGAGAAAACGACGCGATGGACGGTCTTGCCCTCAAGCAGATTCTTTTCGCGCAGGATCTCGGCGATATGCCAGGAGATGGCCTCGCCTTCGCGATCCAAGTCGGTCGCTAGATAGAGCGAATCCGCTTGCTTGGCCGCCTTGATGATCGCATCGACGTGCTTTTCGTTCTTCTCGATGAGATCGTAATTCATCGCGAAATCATGATCGGGATCGACCGCGCCCTCTTTCGGCACGAGGTCGCGCACATGTCCATACGACGCCAGGACCTGAAAGTCCTTGCCGAGGTATTTGTTGATCGTCTTGGCCTTGGCAGGTGATTCGACGATTAGCAGGTTCTTGGCCATGTTGCGGTCCTTGCCGCCGGATTTCGATGCCGCCCGACGGGCAGCCGGAACAGAAAAAAGATCAATGAATGTCGCGTAATGCCTATTCAGCAGGACACACGCGTTTGCAGGCTGTCAAGCCCAGCGCCGGCGCACTATACCCAATCAGGCCCGTCTGTGGACGCGTCGCGGAGCGCGAAAAGACGTGTAAGGAGGCCTCAGGATGCGCCAATGCGCACGTATTTCCCACCGCGCGCGCAGCTTACTTCCCCCTCCAACTCCAGCAGAAGCAGCATCGAAGAAAGTGCCGCCGAGGAGAGTCCGGAGCGTTCGCCGAGCGTATCGAGATCGACTTCATCGTGTCCCAGCGCATCAAGCAAGCGTCGATAATCGGGGTCACGCTGGTGACGGGTGAGGCCGACATCGGCCTCTATGCGACCCTCGTCTTCCCCTTGCAGGCGCAGACGCAGACGATCACCGAGTGCTGCCGCAAGGCCACTCAGCTCGCTGATGATCTCGTCGACGGTTTCGGTAAGGCGCGCGCCATCGCGGATCAGCTGATGGCAGCCGCGAGCGACCGGGCTGTTGATCGATCCCGGGATGGCGAATACCTCGCGGCCCTGCTCGGTGGCATAGCGCGCGGTGATCAGAGAGCCCGATTTGAGGCTGGCTTCCACCACCAGCGTCCCCAGGCTCAGGCCCGAAATGATTCGATTGCGCCGCGGGAAATGTTCAGCCTTGCCTGGCGTTGCAGGCGGGAATTCGCTGATCAAGGCGCCGTGTGCGGAAATTTCGGCGGCCAGTTCGCGATGTTTGCGTGGGTAGACCAAGTCCGGGCCCGTGCCGAGTACGGCAAGGGTGGGGCGCCCTACTTCAAGCGCTGCTCGGTGCGCGGCCGCATCGATGCCGTCGGCCATGCCGCTGGTAATGGCAAAGCCCGCCGTGGCGAGTGCGCGGGAAAAGCGCCGGGTGATCGCCAGTCCGCTCTCACTGGCGCTGCGGCTGCCAACGATGGCGACTTGGGGCATCCACAGCAGATCCGGATCGCCGTCAACGAATAGAGCCGCAGGAGCGCCGGGAATCTCTCGCAGCAGCGAGGGATAGTCTGGGCCATCCCAGCCAAGCAGATGATGATTGGGCCCGGCTAGCCAGTGCAGATCAGAATCGATTGCTTGACGATCCGGCGCATCCAGCCAGCGCCGCGTCTCCTCGCCGAGATCAATCGATGCCTTGTTGCTGCGGAGACCCTGCAAGGTGCGCTCGGCATTGCCGTGCAGATCCACTTGCTTGCGCAGCGCTGCCGGGCCAAGGCCCGGTGCGCGCAAAAGAATAAGCCAGGCTTCCATGGCCATGGTTAGCTTCCTTGGGGTTGTCGAAGCCCAAGTCTAGCGAATCCACAAACAAAAACGGCGC
>JBDSPX010000238.1:0-5956 GCA_039930065.1 Dokdonella sp. | reverse complement strand
TGCCAGCGACGCCGCGGCAATGCCCTTGCCAAGCGAGGACACCACGCCTCCGGTCACAAAAATCAGGGGGGTCATGGATAAGCGATCCGCAGGAAAACCGTATTCTACCGGCTTACGTCGATGGCTGCGAGGTTGGAGAGCCGAGAATGGAGAATGGGGAATCGGGAGCGGGGTTGAAGCCGGGAACGGCTATCTGTGGGAAGCGGCTTTAGCCGCGATATCGTTTGTCCTGAGCAAGCGGAAGCATCGCGGCTAAAGCCGCTTCCCACAAAGCTCGCGCTCGCGCTCCCGATTCACGGCCCCAAACCCGCTTGCCAGGTTTGATCGATGCAGCCAACATGGGCGGTCATCCCACACGCCCCAGTCCAATGAGCAGTCGTTACAACGCAGCAGATATCGAGGTTCTTTCGGGCCTCGACCCGGTCAAACGCCGGCCGGGCATGTACACCGATACCTCGCGCCCGAATCACCTCGTCCAGGAAGTCGTCGACAACTCGGTCGATGAGGCCCTCGCCGGACACGCGAAATCGATTGAGGTCATTGTCCATGCTGACGGCTCGGTGTCGGTCAGTGATGACGGCCGTGGTATGCCGGTCGATATTCATCCCGAGGAAGGCATTCCCGGCGTCGAGCTGATCCTCACGCGCCTGCATGCAGGTGGCAAGTTCTCGAATCGCAATTACGAATTCTCGGGCGGTTTGCATGGCGTCGGCGTTTCCGTCGTCAATGCCTTGTCGACCAAGGTTGAAGTGACGATTCGCCGCGATGGCGAAATCCATCGCATGGAATTCAAGGACGGTGATCGCACCTCGCCACTCGAAGTGATCGGCACGGTTGGCAAAAAGAACACCGGCACCAGCGTGCATTTCTGGCCTGACCCGAAATATTTCGATACACCAAAGATCCTGTTGAGCAAACTCAAGCATGTGCTGCGCGCCAAGGCTGTCCTTTGCGCGGGATTGAGTGTGAAGCTCAACGACGAAGCCAGCGGCGAGGAAATCACCTGGTACTACGAAGATGGCTTGCGCGACTACCTGCGCTCGATGCTCGGCGACATCGAGCGACTGCCTGCCGAGTTGTTCATCGGTGCGCAGAAGCGCGAGAAGAGCGCCGTCGATTTCGTCATCGCCTGGTTGCCCGAGGGCGAACTGACTCAGGAAAGCTACGTCAACCTGATCCCGACTGCGCAGGGCGGAACCCACGTCAACGGCCTGCGCACCGGCTTGACCGAAGCGTTGCGCGAGTTCTGCGATTTCCGCAATCTGTTGCCACGCGGGGTCAAGCTTGCGCCGGAGGATGTCTGGGATCGCCTGTGCTTCGTCCTCTCGCTGCGCATGCAGGAACCGCAGTTTTCGGGACAGACCAAGGAACGCCTGTCGTCACGCGACGCGGCGGGCCTTGTGCAGAGCGCAGCGCACGATGGCTTTTCGTTGTATCTGAATCAACACGTCGAGATCGGCGAGAAGATCGCCCAACTCGCGATTGAACGCGCGGCGATGCGACTCAAGGCCGAAAAGCAGATCGTGCGCAAGAAGATCACCCAGGGCCCCGCCCTGCCCGGCAAGCTAGCCGACTGCGCATCAAGCGATTTGTCGCGCACCGAGCTGTTCCTTGTCGAAGGCGATTCCGCAGGTGGCTCGGCGCGACAAGCTCGCGACAAGGATTTCCAGGCGATCCTGCCGTTGCGCGGCAAGATCCTCAATACCTGGGAAGTCGAATCGGGCAGCGTGCTCGCATCGCAGGAAGTGCATGACCTCGCCGTCGCGATCGGCTGTGATCCGGGCAAGGACGACATCGCGGGACTGCGCTATGGCAAGGTCTGCATCCTCGCCGACGCCGATTCGGATGGGCTGCATATCGCAACGCTGTTGTCGGCATTGTTCATCAAGCACTTTCCGGCCTTGGTACGCGAAGGCCATGTCTTTGTAGCGATGCCGCCGTTGTTTCGCGTCGACGTCGGCAAGCAAATGTTTTATTGCCTTGATGAATCCGAACGCGATGCCATCCTTGAGCGCATTGAGCGCGAGAAGATCCGTGGCGCGATCAACGTCACGCGCTTCAAGGGCCTCGGCGAAATGAACCCGAGCCAGCTGCGCGAATCGACGATCAATCCGGATACGCGTCGCCTCGTCCAGCTGACCGTCGGCGCCATTGAAGACGGCGACGATGGCACGACCAAGATCATGGACATGCTGCTGTCAAAGAAGCGCGCCTCGGATCGCAAAAGCTGGCTTGAGGAAAAGGGCGATCTTGCTTCGCTGGAAGTTTGAGAGATTCGAGCTGCCGGTAGATTCGCGAAGCGCTCGCACGAAAGCGGGCTCCTACGGGACGGCACTACACTCACGTGCTTTCTGTTCAAGCAATCAGTCGCCCCGCGGATTGCAGGAGCCCGTTTACGGGCGAGCCCTTCGTCGATCTCCATGAAAGCTCACCGCTGACGTCGCTACTGCGAAGGCATCGCCGTCGATGCGTTTGCGTGTGCGCGTTGCCTGCAGGATGACTTTTCGCCGGGTCCGAGCATCAATTTGAATCAAACGAATGTTTGACTCACTCTTCATTGTGGACTAAGTTTCGGACGCGTCATGTCGCTCCGGGAGGGGATGCGGTAACGGCGCAATCTGTCCACTCTGCTCCGCCGTGCCTTTGCGCCGGCATGGACGCCGCACCGCTCCAGCACGACGAAGCCCAACCGCAGCGCGCAACTCTTGAGCGGCTGCACCGGGAGGGATTCAATGATCCGTATTGCACTTGTGCTATTGCTCGCGCTTGGCACGACATCGGCATACGCCACCAGCGCCGGAACCGGCGTGGCGTTTGTTCACGGCACCGGAAGCCAGACCGACGCCTATAACGACTACTGGCAACCGACCATGGTCAACACCGTGCGCCAGGGTCTGGTCAACCAGAACAACTACGTCGTCATCAACTGCGATTTCGAACAGTACATGTGGGACAGCCGCGCCGCCGGTTGCCTGGCTACACAACTCACCTCGTTCATTACCAGCAAGAACATCACCGATCTCGTCGTTATCACGCATTCCAACGGCGGCAACGTGATGCGCTGGATCCTGTCCAATCCAACCTATGACAGCCGCTACCCGGCGATCATCAGCAAGATTCGCTGGGTCAACGCACTGGCTCCTTCGAGTGCGGGAACGCCGCTCGCGGATGCAACCATCAGCGGCAATGTTTTCGAATCCGCCCTCGGCTGGCTGCTCGGCTACAAGAGTGATGCGGTCCGCATGCAGCAGGTCAGCTGGATGGCCTATTACAACCAGAACAATCTGATCGGAACGGGCGGACGTCCGGCGTTGCCGAAAGGCTTCTGGAGTGTGGTCGGCACCGATGTCCGTTCGGGCATCTTCAGCTCGAATGCCTATTGCGGCGGCTACGCCCTCAACGTCGGTTTGGAGATTACGCAGAACTGGCTGGCCAGTTGCTCGGATGGCTTTCTTGAATGCACGAGTCAGCAGGCAGCCGGGTCACTCTGGTTCAAGGACACCTCAAGTCTCGGTGGCAAGGTGCTCTCGCATAACCAGAGCCGACGCGCCTGCTTCGGGCTTGAAACCATTCTTCGCGACGATCTTTGAGGAGCTTATCGATGAAAATTTCCCTGAATCCCTTGATTGTCTCGTTACTGCTGGTCTGCGCATCGGCCTCCGCCGCTGAACCTGCTCTTCACATGATGTCGGCGCGTTCGACCGACCAGATTCCGACACGTCTGCAGCCTGCCAACCTGTCCAAGGCCAGCCTCGCGAATCTCGATCATCAGTCGGCCTCTATGTCTTGGGCACTTGATCCAAAGACCCCATTGGACGCGCGTCCTGTTTCATTCCAGCAACACAGTCGTGAATACTGGGTTGATGCCAGCGCCGATCAACTGCAGCAAGGCCTGGCCTTGTCGACCAGCGCGAAAGGCGCGGTGATCCGTCTCAGTCCACATGCCGACAACAAGAGTGTGATCGACGCATCAACCTTGTCGTTTCGTGCCAATGGCAAACTCTATGCATCGAGCGACGCAATGAGCACGGCGGCCAATCAGGATGAACTACGCGCAGCGGGTATGGATGTTCCCTCCGGCAGTCTTGCATTCAAACTCGCCGACAGACTCGGCAGCGGTCGCGTCGAACTGATTGCTCCTACCGCGAGCGGCGATTACCTCGTGCATGTGTTCGAGCCTGCCAGCTCGATCGTGATGACCTTGCAGGCCGAACACGACACAGTGCTGGCTGGCGATTCCGTTCGCATCGTCGCAGGAATCGAGGGCGCGACGCTCGATCGAGTTGAAGGCTTGCTCAGCTCACCCGATGGACATAGCCAGAATGTAACTTTTGTACGCCAGCGTGATGGCAACTATGCGGCTAATGTTCGCCCAGACAGCAAACAGGCCGGCGGCTTTGGCTTGTGGGAGATTCATGCATTCGGCAACGCCTCGAACAGACAGAACGATGTGCCACGTGATGCACGATCAGCCTTCGCAGTCAGCATCGCCACGGCTCGCCTGAGCGGATCAATCGAAACCCTGACAGGATTGACACGCGATGGCGGCATGAGCTTCACGATCGGAGTGCAAGCAGCATCGGCGAGCCGATACCAACTTGCTGCAACCCTGTTTGGCACGAACAAGCAAGGTTCCATGGTTCCGGCGGCCGTTGCCCACTCCGCTGCCTGGCTCGACGCAGGTGAAACCAGCATCAACCTGCGCTTCGACGCCGCAAGCCTGAAGGGATCAGAACTCGCGGCTCCGTACGAGCTGCGCGATCTGCGCTTGATCAATCAGGCCGACATGAGTCTGCTCGAACGCCGCGAACGCGCTGCAAGTATCAACTGAACGATAGTCGGAACCGGAAAGGGGTGAACAACTTCCGTTCGTGGTGAGCCTGTCGAACCATGAACGGAAGTTGCAACGCGTGGATCAATCGCATGAAGTTCACTTATGACAGGCCTTGCGCCGAACTTCCGGCGGGAAATGGCAGTAACAATTGCTCGTTTTTCTCAACGCGTCTCCAGACCATTCGTGAAGATCAGGTCAACCTGCTTGTTGCGCCAGCGTGCGAGCAACTCGCGCAGGGCAATCGAGGTGTTCTGCGCCGGTGGTGAAGGGGGCGTCGCCTGATTGTCCTGATTGACGCCGTGGCAACCATCGCAAGCACGGACCTCGCCGGGTTGGAACGAAAGCCAGTAGCGCTCGCGCACGACCGGCGTGCCGGATGGACTCGTCGAATGCCAGGCGAGGGCACGTCGTGCGGGCACGAACAAGGCGACCGAGCCGTCGCCCGCAATCGGAACGCTGCCCGCCGGGCCTGTCGGATTCGGCAGGTTCGCCACCAACGTCGGACCATCATGCAAAACCTGCGCAAGTACCCGGCGCCCTTGACCCGGGGTCGCTGATCCGCCGACGCCGCGAATCTGGTCACCCTGGAAAAATTGCATGTGGCCGATGTCGTAGACGAATCCCCCACCGGCAGCGGTGGTCTGGGTGCCGCCCGGAACGCGTAGGTTGTAGGGTTGTTGTTTGTCGGCACGATCACGCGTTGTCACGTTGCGCATGACAACGAGGGCAAGCCCGTTGGCGCGGAGATACGTGCGGAATTGCTGTGGATCGACGCCTTCGAGATTGAATGCATTCAGCTCGGGAGCCTGCAGCGTCATTTGCGTGGTCGGCGGCACGCTGTGCGCGCGCACTTCCACAGGAGACAACTCCCAGAACGGACCGCTGTAGCTGACCAGTACATCAGGATCCCAGTAGCTGACGCTCTTGCTGATACCGCTGGTCAGGTTTTCCACCGGAACCAGAAAACCTCCGGCACCGGGCGCCAGTCGCTTGATGCGGAAGTCGTAGCGAGGATCCGGATTGGCGCGCGTGCCATCGTTTCCGGCGCCGCGGGATTCACTCGTATGCGCGGCAATCATGCGCCCATCCGAAAGCGGCAGCGGGTTGCGGAAATGACCACTG
>JBDSPX010000237.1:0-16399 GCA_039930065.1 Dokdonella sp. | reverse complement strand
TCGCCTCGGCATAATCGAGCATCTGGCGGTCGAAATCCTTGAGCGGATGACGGCTGTCCATGATCAAAACGAGCCCTTTCAGCGCCTCACGCGAGCGCAGAAACCCATCAACCATGCCGCGCCACTGGTCGCGCACGCCAATCGGAACCTTGGCGTAGCCGTAGCCCGGCAGATCGACCAGACGACGTTCATCGTCGATGGAAAATACATTGAGCAATTGGGTGCGCCCGGGCGTCTTGCTGACCCTGGCCAGGCCCTTGTGTGCTGCCAATGCATTGAGCGCGCTCGATTTTCCGGCATTTGAGCGCCCGGCGAAGGCGACTTCCCAGCCATGATCGGGCGGCATGTCGCGCAGGCCTGCGGCGCTCTTGAGGAATTTTGCCGTGTGCAGAATATGCATGGGAGTCCATCGCAGGTTGATGTCGGGGGGATGCCAGGTTTGACCGGCCTTCGGCTGACCCGGATAATTCAGAGGATTATCGCCTCAGCCCTGCCCGAACATACCGGCAGTGCGTGGATTCCCCGTCTTTCCGGAGTCAGTGTATGAGTTTTCCGCGAGTTTTTGCTTTGGCGATGCTGTTCAGTGCCGGTCTGGCCTGCGCGGAAACCCATGAATCCATCATGCTGGGCGATGCCAAAGCCGGAGAAGGCAAAGCTGCCGTCTGTGGCGCCTGCCATGGCGCCGATGGCAATTCCGCCGTGCCAACCTATCCGAAACTGGCCGGTCAGAATGAATCCTACATCGTTCGCCAGCTCGGGCAGTTCAAGTCAGGCAAGCGCATGAATCCGATCATGATGCCGTTTGCCTCAACCTTGAGCGAACAGGACATGCACGATGTCGGTGCTTATTTCTCCGGCAAGCAAGCAACGCCGGGGCAGACCGATGACGCCTACGTCAAGCGCGGCCAGCAGTTGTTTCGTGCCGGTGACGAAAAACTCGGCGTGCCGGCTTGCATGGCCTGTCACGGTCCGTCCGGGCGTGGCATGGCTGGCGCAGCGTACCCACAACTTTCCGGACAATGGGCGGACTACGTGGGTGCCAAGTTGAACGAATGGCGAAGTGGTACATCCTGGGGAGACGATGACCATGCCAAGGTCATGCCGGCGATTGCCAAGCGCCTGAGTGATGAGGACATCGCGGCTCTCGCTTCGTATGTGCAAGGCCTGCATGAGGTGCAAACGGCGAAGGCCGAGTGACTTCGGTCGGCATTCAGCGCATCTGATCAACACTGCGCGACCTTGGCGTTCGCGCCGTACCCCCATCGCACCGGAGTAAACAGGAATGATGAAGCCACTCATCGCATTGAGTCTTGGTCTCGGACTCGTCATCGCAGGGCAATTGCGCGCCGAGGAAACGTTCGAGGCAGGCAAGAACTATTTCATCATCGAGCCGGCGCAGGCGACAACGACCGGTGACAAGATCGAAGTGGTCGAGATCTTTTCCTACGCCTGCCCGCATTGCAATGAAGAAGCACCGATGATTGCCGACATGGCCAAGCGCCTGCCGGCCAATGCGGAATTCGTCAAGATTCCGGCGCAGTTCGGATTCGAAGCCTGGAAGACCTTCGCGCGTGGGTTCTACACCGCCCAGGCACTTGGTATTGCCGAAAAATCGCACGCTGACATGTTCCGCACGATCTTTGTCGATCGCAAGATCAATGGCGCATCGCCAACCTTTGCGTCACTGGCCGAGTTCTATTCCAAATACGGCGTGACCGCCGAGGATTTCACCGCGACCTCGCGTTCGTTCGCGATCGAAGCCAAGCTCAAGCGCAACGATGCCTTGATCAAGGCGTACGGCGTCGATGGCACGCCGGAATTTGTGGTCAACGGTAAATATCGAATTTCCGGTCAGTCGGCCGGAGGCTACAGCAAGATTGAACCGATCATTCGCTTCCTGATTGAAAAGGAAGCCGCGGCAGCCAAGGGCGGTTGAGGCAACTTGGCGCCTGATCCGTTGTCTGTACGACGAACCCGATTTCCAGGAGAGATTAACGAATGATCACCCATCTGCCCAAGTTCCTCGTTGGCGCGTTGCTCGCCCTCACTTTCAACGCCTGCGCACAGGATCACAAAGACGCGGCTCCGACCGATGCGGCTCCGGCGACCGTTGCCGCCGAGGCTGGCAAGAATTACTTCCTGATCGAGCCGCCCGAGCCCACCGCGAGCGGCGACAAGGTCGAGGTGCTTGAAATCTTCAGTTATGCCTGCGTCCATTGCGCGCATTTCCAGCCGTATGCCGACGAGATCAAATCGAAGCTGCCTGCCTACGCGCAATTCAGCTATATGCCGGCAATCTTCAACGATGCCTGGGAAGCTTTCGCCCGAGGTTTTTACACCGCGCAATCGGTCGGCATTCTCGAAAAGACCCACCAGGCGATGTTTGACGCCGTGCATCGTGATCATCACCAATTCAGCTCGTTTGAAGACATCGCCAAGTTCTATGGCGAGAACGGTGCCGATGTCGAGAAGTTCAAGCAAATCGCCACGTCGTTCGAAATCGAGAGCAAGCTCGCGCGCTCCAAGGCGCTTGTGCCGAAGTACGGTGTCGACGGTACGCCGTCCCTGATCATCGATGGCAAGTACCGCATCACCGGCGCCTCGGCCGGCGGCTATCCGCAGTTGGTCGCGTTGGTCGACACCCTGGTCAAGAAAGCGCACGAGGAAAAGTTGGCGGCCAAGGGCAAGAAGTAATCCGAATCCTGCCACTGCATTTGACGAAGGCCGCCTCCGGGCGGCCTTCGCGTTCATGCGTTCTGTGACACCCTGTTCCGCTGTGAACACGAAACGCATTACGATCACTCGATGACCCGCAACCACGTGCCAGAGACGAAATCACCAACCAACTCGCTGCGCGTGTTGAGTTGCAATATCCTCGCTGGCGGCAGCGTCAAGCGCTACAGCGAATATGTCACGCAGAGTTGGAAGCACGTCCTGCCGACCGGCAAGCGCGCCAATCTCAATGATCTCGCGGGAATCCTCTCCGATTTCGATCTCGTGGCCTTGCAGGAGGCGGACTTTGGCTCGTTGCGCTCAGGCTTCCTCAATCAGACCGAATACCTCGCCGAGACGGCGGGTTTTCCGTATTGGAGTCATCAACCGAATCGCAAGGTGGCCAAGGTCGCTGCATCGAGCAATGGGTTGCTCTCACGTTTGAAGCCTACCGAGGTGCTCGATTTTCCGCTGCCGGGTCGGATTCGTGGTCGCGGCGTGTTGTGGGCACGCTATGGCGAGGGCGCGAATTCACTCGTCGTACTGGTTGCGCACCTTTCGCTCGGGCCGCAAGCGCGTGCACATCAGCTCGGCTACATCACCGAGTTGCTCGAAGGTCATCCGAATGCCTTGCTGCTCGGTGATCTCAATACACCGATTGAAAGCGCCGAGTTGCGCAACCTGTTTGCGCGTACGTCGTTGCAGCCGCCGTCTGCTCCGCCATTGACGTTTCCGAGTTGGGCGCCGAATCGCGCGATCGATCATATCCTTGCCTCCTCGTCACTCAGAGTTGACGAGCTTCGCGCGCTGCCGCAACTGGTTTCCGATCATCTGCCGATTGCGGCGACAATTCATTTTCCCGCGGCGATGCGCTTCGGCGAAGTTTGACGGCGCCGAAGTTCGGCCATGCGCGGCAATGGTGCCGGAGCATGATGTCCTGGTTTTGCGAGAGTCAGCGCAGAGGCGATCGAGGATCCGTCGCCGAATCGCGCTCAGGCGGCAACCACACGATTGCGGCCGTCGTGTTTGGCTTTGTACATGGCCGCATCGGCACGCTGCAGAAGCGCCGTTGACGAAATTTCATCGTCTGGCCGCGCCAGCGCGGTGCCGATGCTGATGGTGAACGGGATCGGCATGAGGTCGGGCATTGATGTTCGATCTGAAATTTCCGCGCGAACGGATTCTGCGATGGCGGCGATCGAATCCGCATCGGTGTCAGCGAGCAGTACAACGAATTCTTCGCCGCCGTAGCGGACCACCTGACCGTTGTCGCCGACCTGCTCCTCGATGATGGCAGCGGTGAGGCGCAGACCATCATCGCCCACCAAGTGCCCAGCTTCATCATTGATCCGTTTGAAATGGTCGATGTCGGCCACGAGAACTCCAAAGCTGCGCCCCGCGGCCTGGCTCTGCCGCAGCGTCGATTCATACGAAGCGTCGAAATGACGGCGGTTGTAGACGCCGGTGAGGCCGTCGCGCAGGCTCGATTCGCGCAGACGATCGTTCGCGCTGGCCAGCTCATCAAGCGTGCTTGAAAGCTCGCGCGTACGTTCATCGACGCGCACTTCGAGCTCACGGCGTGCCGTTTGCACAATGCGGATGTTCTCGCTGCGCAGCGTCGCGAAGCGCAAGCCGAGGGCAAACGAAAGCAGGATCAATTCGAGCGCCGAACCAATCTGCATGCCGAATTCGGTGATGAAAACCTTTGGCAGTACGCCAAATGAAACCATCGCATACGAAACGGTGCCGACCAGCAGGACCAGCCACGCCAGCAGCAGGATGCGCGCAGCACGATCACCGCGCCGCGCAAGGATCAGCGAAAAACTCAGGATCGCTGCCGCGCCGGGAAGTATCGCTGCTGTGCCGAGCAAGACGGCGAAACGGTAGTCGACGAAAGGCGAAAGAACGAGCATGACGACATGAAAGCCGATAAAACCAAGGGCGATCCGGTTGCCGATCGGAAGCCTATGCGCGAGATCGAGGAATACCCGAACGAACTGGTGCATGGCCAGCGTGCCGAAGGCCATCGATAACGGTACGGCGAGGTTGGCGATACGTGGAGAATCAGGCCACAGATACTCGAAGGCGAGCCCATTGAAACAGAGCTGGGCAATGCCGAATCCACCCACATAGACAACGTAATAAAAGTAGTTCGCATCGCGTAGGGTAATGAACAAAATCAAGTTATAAAGAAGCAACGCCAGCAGGATTCCATAATAGATGCCAACGCCGAGTTGGACATCGCGTGTGGACTCGAAGAACGCCTTCTGCGTGTAAAGGATGAGCGGCACCTGCATGGAACTCTTCGATTGCACACGCACGAGCAGATCGGCTTGCTCATTGGCTCCCAGCGCCAGCAGGAAGTTGGGCGAGCGATAGCGCAGGAATCGCTGATTGAATGGGTGAAAATCTCCCGAGATGAAGTGTTCGATCGATCCATCGTCATGGCGCAGGTAGGCGTCGATCTGGTCGAGCAGAGCGTAGTCGAGAACGAGGATGCGTTGCTGTGATCGAGCATCGTCGTTGCGCAGGCGCACATGGAACCAGTAGGCACCATCGACGAAACCGAAAGTTGCGTTGCCGTGGGGCAACGGTTGGAAGGCGTCACTGTCGAGGCGACTGAATTCGTCTTCGACGCTGGCCTTCAAGCCGAGATCGACGCTGTAGCGCGTGAACGGCGCCAAGCCATCAACATCTTGCGATGCGCGCAATGCAACGGGCTCCATGGCCGCCGTGCCGACATTGGCCAGTAGCAGTAGAAGCCACGCGACGCCTGTCGCGAATGATGGCCGCACGCTCATTCCCTTCCCCCGTCCAGGGACAACGCCGGTTATCCGACCTTGCCCTCCCGCGTCTCGCTTGCCGACGCCTGACGGTCAGCGATGGTTCCTGCCATCGGTTCCCGTTGTCCGCAATCGTAACCCCGTCGTCATTGCTCGCGCCACAGCTGCGTCCAGCCTTGCCAGCCGAGCTTGCGCAAGGTGTCCATGTTGCGACGATAGATGTCGTCGGTGTCGTTGATCGAATTGACGGCGCGCTCGATGCTCGATTCACGCAAGAGGTGCAAGGTCGGCCACGGCGAGCGGTTCGTGCAGTTCTCGATGTCATCCGGCGTGCTGTCGCCGAAACAGTAATCGGGATGGAAACTGGCGACCTGGATTTCACCGTCCAGTTTGAGGACGTTGATGGCGGCATCGGCGCTGTCGAGGAAGTCGTTGAAGTCGAGAAAATCGGCCAGCACGAACGGCGCGATCAACAGCGTGGTTTCGCAATCGTCGGGGTCGGCTGCGTGCAGGGTTTGCAGTTCACCGCAAAGATCATCGAGCAAGGCGTCCGTGTCGCGCGCGTGACTGACCCGGAAGCACACGCGATTTCCAAGAAACGGTGCGCGCGCAAACGGGCAGAGGTTGAGACCGACGACGACGCGTTCGATCCATCGGCGTGTATCGGCAATGTAGGGCAGGTCGTCTGGGTCGTGCGCTGCATCCGTCACGGTATCTTGCGTATTCATGCATCGACACCGCGCGCGAAGACCGCCCCGATGTCGTTTTCATCGAGCATGCGCCACTGTTCTTCTGCGAGATCTCCGAGACCGAGTCCGCCTACGGTCAGGCGACGCAAGCTGCTGACATGGTTGCCGACCGCCGCGAACATGCGTCGTGCCTGGTGATAACGCCCTTCATGCAGGGTCAGTCGCACATGGCGCGGTCCGATAATTTCGAGATCAGCCGGAAGCAGTGGCGTCTTCTCCGATTCGAGCATGAGGTTGCCGCTGGCAAACACCGCCGCCTCGTCACCGCGCAGATCTTCGGCCAACTGCGCTTCATATACTTTAGCAATCCGGGATTTCGGTGAAATGATCCGATGCAGGAGCGCGCCGTCATCGGTGAACAGAAGCAGACCCGACGTATCGCGATCGAGTCGGCCGACCGTCGACAACTGCGGATTGCGCAACTGGAATCGTTCGGGCAACAGGTCGTAAACAATTCGACCGACATCTTTGGTCGAGCAGGTCACACCGACCGGCTTGTTCAGCATCAGACACAGTCCAACCGGCGGATCGAGTGGTTCTCCGTCGAAGCGGATCTCGGCATGCTCGCGTTTGTCATCGGCGTAAAGCACCTCGCCAGCGGGATCGGTGATGCGACCTTCACGGAAGATCATCGCCACTTCGCGACGGCTGCCGTAGCCGAGATTGGCGATCAGTCGGACGAGTCTCATGCGTGCACTCCGTGGGCTTTGAACACTTTGAATCCATCCTTGAGGATCACGGTTTCGACATTGCCGAAGCGCCGTGCGAACGTCTGCTCGTAGGGCAGGTGCCGATTCGCGACAAGCCACAGGCTGCCATTCGGTTCGAGCGCATTGGCAGCGGCGTTGATGAAGGTTTGACCGAGTTCGGGTTGGTCGGCGCGGCCTTGATGAAACGGCGGATTGCTGACGATCGCGTCATAGCGCTTGGGCAATCCAGTGGCGACGTCATGCCAGTGGATCGATGTTTCGATTGGCCGATCAAGCTGCTCGAGCGCGGCGGCGAGATTGATACGCGCCGGTTCGATCGCGCGTGCTTCGGCTTCGTACAAATCGATGGCAGTAACGCCGGCGCAGCGTCGCACCACCTCGCAAGCGAGATAGCCGTAGCCTGCACCGAGATCGGCGACGCGGCCACGTAGATTCGCAGGCAAGGCCGCGGCGAGCAGGGCCGATGCGGGATCAATCCGATTCCAGGCAAACAGCCCAGGGCGGCTGACAAAGCGGCCGTCACCAATCGCTCGCGGTGCATCGAGTGCTTGCCATTCGGCCAAAACGGGTTGCTCAATCGAGGCGTTATCAACCTGGCTCCAGAACACGCGGCAATGATGCTTGGACAACACTTGCGCATGGCCGAACAATTTTCTGAAATCGGCTTCGCCCGAACGCGCGCCCTCATCATTGGCTATTGAAGCGATGACGATGCCGCCCGACTCGACATGGCTCGCCGCCCGAGCAAACAACGCACGGGCCTCGTCGCGTTGACGCGGCGGCAACACCATCACCAAAGGAAAGCGTTGTTCGGGCGCGGGTTCGCCAACCAGCAAACTCGAGCGCTCAAGCACAGTCGCGAACGGTTTGAAGCTTTGCTGGCATTGCCACTTCTGGCGCGAATGACCGCCCCACCATTGGCCATCGCGCGCGCGCAGAAACAACACACGGCCATCCGCAGGCAAGGTCACTTGATCGGTAGTGATGGCATGGTGCAGCGCTTCGAGGGCGGCACTCGGAGTAGCGGCGGACAAGGCAAGTTCGGTCACGGACGATTCGGGTCGATGCGGCGGGGCCGCAATTCTAGCGAGTCCCGCCGCGCGAGGCGCGCTGCTTGCGACTCCGGGCTGATCAAGGAGAACTGACGTCGCGCAATTTCCAGTGACGGCCAATCAACAAATCCAGTCGATGCTTGACGATGGCATGCGGCAGATTGGTGGTGACGATCAGCTCGCTGCGCTGCGCTTCGAGACTACCGGTGACCGTCGCTGCAGGATCGATGGCTCCCGTGGCCGCATCGACCTCATCGGGATCGTCCTGCATTCCCCGCCAGCGCTGCCAGAAGTTGGGTTCGCGCAAAACGGCCTGAAATTCCTGAGCCAGATGCTCGGGCGATCCGCCGTTGAATGACAGCTCGCTCGAATCACTGCGCGAAGCGGAGAGATCCTCGATCGTGATGAAATAGCGTTGTGGCTTGGCCATGTTGTTACTCCTGTTTCTTGGATCGTAATAGCGATATCGATTTGGACCGGAATAGCGATATCGAACGGGTGGTTTCGAATTTGTGATGGACGAAATATGACGTCCGACAGCTTACATTTACCTCACCGTTCGCCCCCGGATCAAGTCCAGGGCAGGCTCTGAGCCTGTCGAAGGGCAGTTCGAAGCTAGAACTTCCCGCGAGCGCGCCCTTCGACAGGCTCAGGACGAACGGAGGGAAGAGAACAGGCGTTTTCGAGAAGTGCGATCCAGAAAAATCCGAACGGCCGCATCAAGACCATCGACATCAACCCGGCCACCGGAATCACCACCATGCTCAACGATGCCGAGCAACGGCGCCTGAATCCGCGCCTTGAGCGTTTCAATATTGTCCTCGACGCGCAGCATGCCGGCGTCGATTCGGTTGCCGATCCAGCCGATCAGGCGACAACCATCCGCTTCAATCGTGCGTGCCGTGAGCAGGGCATGGTTGAGGCAACCGAGACGCAGGCCGACCACAAGCAATACGGGCAAATCGAGTGCACGCGCAAGATCGGCCTGCATCAATGAATCGCCGAGCGGCGCGAGCCAGCCGCCGACGCCTTCGACGACGAGAAAATTCGAATCGCCTTGCAGTCGTTCGTACGCTTCAACGATACGCTGCGGCTCAATGACGACGCCTTGATCAGCCGCCGCAAGATGGGGCGCAATCGGATCAGCAAATGCGTAGGGATTGACGTCTTCGTAACGCCGTTCAACACCAGCGGCTTTGATCAGCGCAAGCGCATCCTCGTTGCGCAGGCCTGACGACGTCGATTCGCAACCGCTTGCGACGGGTTTCATGCCGATCGCCGCGATACCCTTCCGACGCAATGCGCGCAGCAGTGCGGCACACACATGGGTCTTGCCAATGCCGGTATCGGTTCCGCTGACGAAGACGCCGTGCATCAGTGGGCCTTCAATGCGTCGCGAGCACGTCGCAAGCGCACATCCAGAACGCGTTGCACAATGTTCAAGACGAAGAAGACGAGCCCTGGCATCGGCATCAAGAACGGACTCACGACCCCGTCGCGCAGCAGCAACGCGGACAAGCCGAGTGAAATGAGCGAGAACACCGGAAGTGCGGCCCAGCGCATCATCGCGTAACGTGTCAGCAGACGCTCGAGCGAATCGAGTCCAAGCGCATCCCGCTCCGACCAGGCGTGTCGGTACAGCAGGAAGATGCAGCTACCCATCGCACCGAAGCCGATCGCGAATACGACAAACATCAAGCGCACATCCGCGACCGTTTGCAAATGCAGGTGAGAGGGCAACCAGCCAGCGCTGGCAAACGAGAAGAACGCGCCAAATACCATGCGCAATGGATAAATAAAGATCAGCACCGCGAAAACGAGCAGCAGACTCAGTCGCTGGCTGTAGCGATCATTCAAGCCAAAGCGCTGGCTCCAATCGGCATGACCTCGCCAGAACAGCACGATCAGCAGGAAGCTTGCCGCGAACGCCGGCACTGACTTGAGCGCCTCAACAAGTTTCTCCGCCGTATCGGGGATCTCGTCTATCGAGATCACCATCAAGGTGATCGCGAATGCAAACGCCGCGTCGAAGAAGGCCTCGGCCCGCGTGACCTCAGTCCCGCGATTGAGAAATCCGTCTTCGCCACGTGTCTGATCGGCTCGCCGTTGCGTCAAAGAGAGAACTCCTGGATCGGTGATATGTGTCTACGCGCTCGTTGGCTGGAGCGAGCGGTTCGCGTTGACGTCTCTGGCAATGAGTTTCGCATGTCGCCGCCGCAGTCTGCGAACTACGGCCAAGGGCAGGTAGAATGGTGGATCGTTGCGAGAACCGAAGCACAACCATGTCGTTTGAAGCCAAAGCCATCGAAACATCAGACAAGCCGACCTTCTACGCCGAACTGGCCCAACAGGCGCGTGGACTGCTGCACGGGGAGCGCGACCGCATCGCCAACGCGGCGAATTTCGCCGCACTGGTCTGGTACGCCTTGCCGACGATCAACTGGTGCGGATTCTACTTTTTCGATGGCCACGAACTGGTCGTCGGTCCGTTCCAGGGCAAGCCGGCGTGTGTGCGCATTGCGCTCGGTCGTGGTGTCTGCGGAACGGCCGCAACGACCCGCGAAACCCAACTTGTTGTCGATGTCGATGCGTTTCCCGGGCATATCGCCTGCGACGCGGCCTCACGATCGGAAATCGTTGTGCCCTTGGTCATTGACGGCGAGCTGCTCGGCGTCTGGGATGTCGATAGCCCCGTGCCTGGCCGCTTCGACGAGCAGGACCGCCTCGGCATGCAAACTTTGTGTGACGTATTTCTGCAGGCGCTTTCCCAGCCACTGAAGACGGAGGAGGCAGCATGAGTGACAAGGATGCCAAGATCCGCAACGTCGGCCCCAAATCCGCCGCCTGGTTGCGTCAGGTCGGCGTGCGTACGGCCGAGGATCTGTTTCGCATCGGCCCGGTCGATGTCTTCCTCAAGGTCAAGCGCGCCGGATTTCGACCGAGCCTCAATCTTCTTTATTCACTCGCCGGTGCGATCGACGATTGCCACTGGACCGATCTTGCGAGTGAGCGAAAGGAGGCCTTGATTCGCGATCTCGAAGAAGCCGAATCCGACAACCCGATCCGCACACGTTGGGAAAAGCAGGCCGACCGCAGCGCCGCGATCGATGGCACCGAAGCGCCCTCGACTGAGGATTCGGACAGCGATGGCTTCGGCGAGGGCGACAGCGGCGTGCGCGAATTGACCGGCAGCTCGGGTGATTTCGATTAGCCGCCTGAAACCGGCTCACGATATCTCGTAGGAGCCCGTTCACGGGCGAGCCATTCGGCAAGTCCACGCGAGAGCTCGCCCGTGAACGGGCTCCTGCAAGGCATCGGATCCGAATGGCACTGACTTAAGCGAAAAGCGGGCACAAATCCCCATTTTCCGTCATTCCTGCGAAGGCAGAAGCGCTTTTCAACAGCCGCATGGCTGGTCAATCCAGCGCCTTCGGCACTTTGCGCATCCCCAAGGGCACTGGATCACCGCCTTCGCGAGGATGACGGGCTTAAGTCAGTGCCATTCGCATCGGATCCGCGTCTAACCACCGCAATCTCCCGCGCATCTTCGCGCCAACGCGGCGTCGCTTTTATCCTTGGCAATACATCTTCGGGCTCGTCGACCAAAGACCACATGGCAAGATGTTCGGTATTCATGAATCGCTGCTCGATCACGCTCTCCATGAAGCCTTGTAACGGCGTGTAGAAGCCACGCGTGTTGAGCAGAATGATTGGGTTGAAATACAGGCCGAGGCGTTTCAAGGTGAGTGCTTCGAACAACTCCTCGAGCGTTCCGCATCCGCCCGGCAGGGCGATCACCGCATCCGATCCGGTCAACAATCGATGTTTGCGTTCGCGCATATCCTCGACCAGCTCAAGGCGAGTCAAACCCGGATGCCCCCATTCGAGATCCGCCATGAACTTGGGCAGGATGCCAATGACTTCACCGCCCGCCGACAGCGCGCCGTTGGCGACCGCGCCCATCGAACCAGCCGAGCCTCCGCCATAGACCACGCTGCAACCGTCCTCGGCGAGCAACTTGCCGAGATTGAATGCCACCTCGTGATAATGCGGATCGCACTCCTGACTGGAGGCGCAATAGACACAGATTCGCATGCTGGCTTTAGTCCTGGGGATGACGCGTAGTCTAAGCCTTCGCAGCGTCCAATCACGCCTTGCAGTTTTGTACGGCGGATCTTGATTCGAATCACCATTCTGACAACACTTTCGCGCACGCCAGGGAGACAGTCACCGCTGGAAATCCGGATGACCCAGTTGCCAGAAAAGAAAGGTCATCGCATCGG
Source organism: Dokdonella sp. (assembly GCA_039930065.1). Lineage (GTDB taxonomy): Bacteria > Pseudomonadota > Gammaproteobacteria > Xanthomonadales > Rhodanobacteraceae > Dokdonella. The sequence continues at coordinate 4,110 of JBDSPX010000237.1, read as the reverse complement.
TGTCGGCCTGCAGATAGTCAACGCCGATGTTGTGACCTGCGTTCCATTGGATCGTCCACAAGACCGGCTTGCCCTGTGGCGAAGCAGATCGTGTTCGCGCAACCATTTTTCCGCCGACCCACAAAGGGATTGTGTAGTCGGTGGCACCGTTGGCAATCAGCATGCCCGGCCGTGGTGCGTCGTCGAGGACTTGCATGTAGGGCGACAGTGCGAAGATGCGACGTGTCCCGTCGTCTGTCATCGGGTTGCCGATATCGCGAATGCTGCGCGCGCCTGCGGCCGATTCACTCGCCAGCCTCCAGGGATCGAATGCGCCAACCGACAAGACCGCAGCGCCGATCAGATGAGGTGCTTCGAGTGCGGCCATGCCCATGGTGATGCCGCCGCAACTGGCCCCGGTCACGCCAATGCGACCAGGCCGGGTAATCTTCTCGCGGATGAGATGCTTGGCCACGTCGATTGCGTCTTCGAAGGCGACCGGCTTGTTGCGATCACGGCCGGCACGATGCCAATCCGCCCCGAGCTCGCCTCCACCGCGCATCGCCGCGCGCACAAAGACGCCACCGTTTTCGAGCCAGGCGTTCAGCGCCGGCCAGTGGAATGGCGGCGTTGCTGAGCCGAAGCATCCATAGCCATCCAGCATCACATACGCCGACCCATCGGAGACTGCATCCTTTCGCTGCACGATCGTATAGGGAATGCGTTCGCCATCGCGCGCGATCGCCCATTCCGTCTCAGTCGTATAGCCGTCCACAGGACGCGCATTCGAGGTGTCGAATTCGATCGTCTTGAGTTGGCTGGTGTTGCCGGGATCGAGAAAACGTCCATGTTCAGGCATAAGCCAATCGACTTGACTTATCCAGACGCCGCGACTTTCGAGTCCGGGGGACAAGGTGACTACGGCCCCTTTCTCCAGATTGAGCACGCGTGGATTACGGCCACCGATCACATGCAGTCGCGCGCGACTGAGCAGCGTCTCGACGACATAGACGGCATCCTTGCTCGCGATCAAATGGGTCAGGACACCCGCTTGCTCGGGCAGGACCTCAGTCGCCGTCGGTACGTCGGTCAAAAGATCGAACCGGATCACGCGAAAGCGCGGACTGCCACTGCTGTCGACAACAAAGAGGTCGTTCCCGTGCACCCCATATCCCGGTACGGAAACGTCGGAGGTCCAGATCTTGCGAGCACGCGGTGGTTCGGGACTTTCCAGCTGTTGCAGATCCACGACCCACAGTTCGCGTGCATCGGGCATACGACGCCAGATCGTCAGCCATCGTCGATCGGGTTCTCCCTGCACATAGAGTGTGTCAGCCTCGCTGATTTCCGCGGTAATGCCGAAGCCGAACAGGGCGCGATCAAGCGACGCGGCGCCGTCGATCCGATGCAGGAAAATCTGGCCACGGCGTGCACGCGCAGTGTTGCCCATGCTCGCGCTGGCATCCGCGCGGCGCACATAAAAAAATCCACTGCTGTCATCGAGCCAGCGCGGCTGAAACCCGTTGGAATCCGCCCACAACGGCCAGAGAATGCTATCGGGCAGCAACCGGTCATCGTCGAGATCGTAAATTCGGATAGCCGGATGGGCCTCGCCTTTTTGCGTGGTACCGAACATCAGGAATCGACCATTCGGCGAAAGCAATCGCGCCGCATGGACCTCGGTCCATGGGCCATCCTCCGCCGCGAGGTCGCGGAAAAGATTGATGGCGCGTTCCTTGCCCAAGCGCCCTTTGCGAACGAACAGCGAGGGTTGACCAGATCCAGGGTCGGCACGCTCGTAGATCCATCGATCATGGCGGACCTGAAGGCCGCGGATTCCTGATGTGGGGGTATCGAGCGTCTTGATGCGGTCGGCGAGCATCTTTCGACCCGGAAGTGCATCGAGCGTAGAGCGAGCGTAGTCCGACTCTGCCCGAGCCCAGGCGTCGAACTCCGGGCCATTTTTCTCCATCCATCGATAGGCGTCGCGGATTTCGACGCCATTCGCTTCTTCCACTGTCACCGTAGCGCGCGGGAGTTCCGGCGCGGCGGAGATTACATTGGTTGCAACAAGTAGCAATGCGAACGGGCAGCAAATCAAGCGAAATCGAGCGGCCATGGTGAGGACTCCTTGTTATTCATTGTCCACGCAAAGCAGTGCGCTCAGGGGCCAAGCGTCGCGTCAGTTGCGAATGCACATGCAGGGATCCATCCGCACCGCACCATCTCCCGCAGCATGCAAGCACGTAAACGTCAGTGCATGGCTCGCGCGCGAACATTCCAGGCAGCCGTTAGATAGTTTCATTGCACCGTGTTCCCCGCTAGGCTTGTGTGATGAATCTCGAACCGACCCCGCGCTCGCTGGCCCGCGATGTTGCCTACTTCCAGCTCAAGCTGTTACTCGATACCGCGCGCGATCTGATCCTGAGCCCGGTTTCACTCGGCGCTGCGCTGCTCGATTTTATGCTCTCGAAATATCAGCCGCCGCGCTATTTCCATGCGGTATTGCGATTCGGTGAACGAAGCGAGGAGTGGATCGACCTGTGGTCGGCCGGGCGCAGTGCGCAATCGCGGGATCGCATGAACGTTGATGCATTGCTGAGCCATGTCGAGGAGGTTGTCAGCGATCCGAAAGCCGGAGCCCGTCGTGCGCGCGTGCTCAAACGCTGGGCCGCGCAGCAGGTCGCGAAATCACGACGGCAGAGTTCTCCTGACGAGATTCCCGACGAGGCATCCGAGCGGTCGGATTTTCCGCCGTAGCGCAGGCGCACGCCGTGCTCACCGCTTACCTCAAGGACCCAAACCTGTTGCCGGAACTGCGGTTCGGGGTGGCCAACCAGGGCGTGGCGTTGGCCGTGATCGGAAATTACAGACCGATGTTGCGCGCCATGCTCACGCACCTGCCCGATCAAACTGATCGCTGAACTCAAGCGTCGCAGAGCGATCGAATCGCCGGAACGCTCGGCTACAATGGAAGACGATCCGTTTCCCGGGAGCAAGCCATGCTGATTGATACATTGCGAAGCAACAAGGCCTTGATCGAAGCGGCGTGTCAGCAATACGGCGCGCGGCGAATCCGCGTGTTCGGTTCGGTTGCGCGCGGCGAGGAAACGCCGGACAGCGACGTTGACTTCCTTGTCGACTTCCCGCGCGGCTACGACCTTTTTGAACAAAGAATGCCATTGGCCGAACGCCTTGCCGAAATCGTCGGACGTTCCCTTGATCTTGTGCCGGAGCATGAGCTGAACCGGCACTTGCGGACGAGTGTCCTTGAAGAGGCCATCGACCTGTGAGCAAGTCATGGAAGGTCTATGCGCAACACATACTGGATACGATAGAGAAGATTGATCGAATCGTTGAGCGCGGTGATCTATCACGCGACGAAATTCTGTACGACGCCAGTCTGCGCAATCTGCAAACGCTTTCCGAAGCCACTCAGCAACTACCAGATGCATTGAAAGATCGGTATCCGGCAATCCCTTGGAAGCAGATCAGCGGATTTCGAAACATCATCGTCCACAACTACCTTGGCGACATTGATGCACAAACCATACTCATTGTAATCAAACAGCATCTACCTCCGTTGCAATTTGCGATTCGCGACATGCTCGTCCAATGCGGGTCGAAAGAGTCCTGAAGTCGTGACGAGATCATCGTTCTGAGCATCATCGCCGAACTCAAATGCGGCAACATAATCCGCAATCGTGCGGGTAATCCATCATCGCCGGAGCGGGAGGCTTCGCCATGATCTTCCGTCGTTTCCTTCGCCGATTCCAACAGCAGCCCTGGGGCTCCATCGCCACTGAGCTGGTGATTGTCATCATCGGCGTGTTCATCGGCATGCAGGTGTCGAACTGGAACGAGGAGCGCGAGACCGCGCAGAAAGCGGTCGTCTTCACGGCGCGCCTGACCGACGACCTGCGCAAGGAAGCCTGGGCCTACGAATCACTCATCAACTACAGCCGCCAGACCAATGCCAACCAGCGCCGCGTGCTTGACGCGATGGCGGGCGATATCGCGTTGTCGGATGAACAATTCGTCATCAGCGCCTACCGCGCCACGCAATACAAGGACTACAACCGCTATCGCTCGACCTATGACGAACTGGTGTCAACGGGAAACATCGGGCTT
>JBDSPX010000236.1:0-9945 GCA_039930065.1 Dokdonella sp. | reverse complement strand
AGCGACAGTGTGTTCACGGCCGCTGTCGAGAAGAGTGGCGGCGACGTTCTTGACTGGCTGCGTGGACATGGCAAATTCCTCGTCAGTCATCGTGGCTTCTCGCTGTGGACCCTGATCGCCTCGATCTTCGCGGCGACCTTCGTCAACCTGCTCGTGCTGGGGCCGCCGCTGCTCGCAATTGTCGATGTGATGACGCTGGGCTGGTTGCCGGTGAGCTGGCCTACATGGCTGGCTTTGCCAGGTGGGCATGTGCCGCAAGCGCACCACGGCTATTGGTTATTGCTTGCGCTTGGAGCGACAAGCCTGGCTTTGTTCCCGATCGTCGCGACGCTGTTTGCCGTGATCGCGGGGGTTCCACACATGGCCAATGTGCAACGCGTCAATCGTTTGCGCGTGCTCATGGGCCGCATGATCTCGATGGGCCTCGCCTTGATCGCAATCGGTTTGATTCCGATCGCGGCGACGCTTGGCGAAATGGCCGAACATCTTTTTGCCATGCGCTATGCGGGCGTGATCGGCAAGCACGCGGCGGAACTCGTGCCGATTCTTGGCGGTATCGCCTCGATGCTGTTTGATCGACGCAAGGGAGGTGACAACAGCGGACGCATGACCACGATCGGTCTGAGCCTGCTTGTGTATGGATTGTTGATTCTTTGCTATCACGTCGCAGTCAGCGATGCCTGGTTGCAATCTCCGATTTTCCTCGGCTTCCTCGTTTTGTCGGTGATCCTCGCGGTGCTGTGCAATATCAACCGCGTATCGATCCACGCCTACTACCGTGCACGACTCAGCGAGGCTTTCCTGCCACGCGTTGCCGGAGGCGATGAGGCGCAGGACCCGGGAAATTTTGATCTGCGCGAGCTGAAGCCCGATCATGGCGCACCGTTGCAGTTGATCAATACGACGTTGAACACGACAAGCTCGAAGAACGAAAAGCTCAGCAGCCGCGAGGGCGCGAGTTTCTTCTTCTCCGCGCTCTATGCAGGATCCTCAGCGACCGGTTATCGACGCATTGATTCGTATGCCGATGGCGACACCGCCCTCTCCAATGCCTTCACGACCTCCGGCGCGGCGATCGATCCCGACATGGTTGATACGCGTGCTCGTTCGGTTTCATTCCTGATGGCCTTGTTCAATGTGCGCCTCGGCTACTGGGCGCTCAATCCGAAATTCGCCGATCGAAAAGTGCCGTGGTGGCCTTGGTGGTGGATCTTCATCGCTCGCGAGATGTTCGGCGTCGGTCTCGACGAAACGCGACGCCATGTGCATCTTTCCGATGGTGGTGGCTTCGAGAACCTCGGCGTCTACGAACTGATCCGTCGACGCGTGCGCTACCTGATCGTGACCGACGCCGGTGCCGATCCGCTGACGACACTGAGCGATCTCGGTCGCGCGATTGAACGCGTGCGGGTCGATTTCGGCGCCGAGATTGATCTTGATCCGGATCGCCTGTTCCGACAGCGTGATGACGTCCTCGCGCAGCAAGCTTTCGTGCTCGGCAACATCCGCTACGCGAATGGCAGCACGGGGCAGATCCTCTATATCAAGCCAAGCTTGTGCAAGGATTTAAGCGCCGATATCTACGCGTACTGGCGTGCCAATCCGGCGTTCCCGGATCAGCCGACATCGGAACAGTTTTTCGCCGAGCCGCAGTTCGAGGCCTATCGTGCACTCGGAAAGCAGATCACCAGCGGATTGCTCGGCGAGACGCCGCCGACAAATATCGCGGCATGGTTCGAGCATGTGCAATCCCTGCAAGCTTCGATCGACTGATATCGCGTTGGATTGCCCGGCGAATTTTTTTTGAATTTCACCGGGCAAGATCATTTCAAAGGCTCTTGAGATATTCGAGCAGGTCGCGTTTGTCGGTTTCGAGGAGCGTGGTTCCGTAGAGGTGGCCGACGTTCGAGTTGCCCGGCAGACTCGTGTCAAACGCACTCGAGTGAGCGTCGTCCGTGTCGGCAAGTCCGACGGCTTGCACATCGAATTCGCGACTGCCGACGTGGAAATGTTTTGCGCGTTCAGCGGATGGTTTCAAAAGGTCAACAAGGGTCGGCACCGAGCCGTTGTGCAGATAGGGCGCCGATGACCAGATCCCGCTCAGCGGACGCGCCTTGTAGCCATCGGGATGACTGTTCAGCGGTGAACCGATTTCCTCGTGAAAGCTCGCAATCCCATTGCGTACGGTTTCGAGTGGATGTCCAAGTGCGGCACCGACGGCGGCATGTACGACAAGATCCGAAGTCTGCGCACGTGTATCCAGTGTCGGCCCGAAGACGACACCTTGCTTGTGCCCTGCAAACGCCGCGCTATCGGAAACCGAGTCAAGGAAGTTTTGCGCCATGCGCGGATCGGTGCCGACCTGATCGAGCGGGGTCAGCACGGCCTTCAATTCTCGTTTTGGCTCGGTGCGATCGGAGAGCTGATGACAGGCGACGCATTGCTGCGCATAGATCGCCTCACCGCGTTTGACCGACGCGGCATCGAGCGCACCAAAAATCGATGCCGGCCACTGTGGTGCCTGCAGCGCATAGAGATCGTCTTCAATCTGATCCAAATGAGCGAAATTGATTGAGGATGCGTAACCGTCTATGCCAGCACGCTGGTTGATATCGAGCGAGCCGTAGACGGCAAGTGCCGTCGTAATGTTCTGCAGCAGCGGCCCAGGCCCCGCATTCGGCGCTGAGCCATTCCATTGCACAACGTCCAGATGCGGCGCATCCCACAGGACCGGAAAGCTGACCGGCGCATCGGGTGCGCGGCGGTTGTCCGGACGATCGAGAAACTGCACGGCGACCGCGTTGAAAATCTGCCCGAATGCATCCATCCGCGCGTGACCGTAAGGAATATCGACGCGATTCATTTGATGACGGGTATCGAGTTTGTCGGTCAGTGCAGTGACCTCCTGTTTCAATGCGCCGCGTTGATCTTCGGCTGTCGCAAGTGCGTCAGCGAAGCGCGCGAAAACTACTGCATCGCTGACCGTCGCGCGCAGACTCGCGATCAACTGCGCTTCAAAACCGTCGAAATCAAGGTTGCCCTGGCCGCCATCAAGACGAATGCGATGACCCTGATAGCGCAACTCACCGGTATGGCAGGTCGCGCAACCGAGACCGGTCCAGTCGCGACCGTCCTTGTCGACTTCATGGGTGAACCCGACCGGAAAGCCCGAAGGATTGGCTGCTGTCGGCGATTCGACAAGGAAACCAAGCGCGTCGAGATGCGCATCGCCCATGAAGCGCTCGCTGCTGCCCGGCTGCTCAAGCACGTGCAGCCATGTCGTTGGAATCAAGCGCGAGCCGAACGAAGTAAACCACGCGCGTTGCTGGACCGCGGCGCTCCAGCCCTGCTCAAGATTGATCGTGCCTTCGCCGCCAGCCACTGCCTGATCATTTGCGATCGGCTTGCCGGCGGGCGAGCATGCAGCCAATGGCACGCCGATGGCCGTCGCCAAAAACAGCAATCGAATCCTTCTCATTGTTCAAACTCCCCCATGTATGGCCTGCTATTCTAGGCTCGAACTTGCCGCAGCGAACGGTCACAGGGGATCAGCCAAGAGCATGCGCGAACACTGGATTCGACTTGTCGTGACGACTCTGGTCTTCACGTTCTCTGTTCTGGCCATTGCCCAGGCAGCACCGAAGAGGGTCGATGGAAACTTCTCGTTCGAGAATGTCATTCCGACGATGGAAGTCCTTGAGGATCAGAAGGGCGCTCTGGATTTCGATGCGGTAAGAACGTCGACCGATTTTCGTGCGGCACCCGCGTTGGGCACGAATTTCGGATTCACCAGCTCAACCTGGTGGGTGCGCTTCACCTTGGTCAATCCCGATACCGGCGATCGCCACGTCATTCTGCGTGAAGACTATCCGTTGATCGATCGCCTCGATGTCTGGGCGCTGCAGCGAGACGGTAACTGGAAGCACACTGCGACCGGCGATCGAACGGTCTTTTCGACCCGCGAGTTTGTCCACCGTGATTTCCTTTTCGATCTCGATATTCCGAGCGGCGCCGAGCGGACTTTCTACGTGCGCGCGGACTCCGCTGGTCCGGTCGATTTGAGTTTGTCGGTCTACGGCCCGCACGCATTGATTGGAGCGCTAAGTGGCGAGCAACTTGCCTATGGAGCCTATTACGGCGGTTTCATTGTTCTTGTTCTGTACAATTTCTTTATTTTCTTAATTGTTCGTGATCGAGCCTTCATCTTCTATCTGCTGTACGCCGCAAGCTATGGTCTGTACTTTGCGATCCACAATGGCCTGGCGTTCGAGTTCCTCTGGCCGAACAGTCCCGCGTGGGGCAATCAGGCTTTGCTTGTGATGTTGTCTTTCACGCTGATTTTCGGCATGCAATTCACCCGCACATTTCTCGATGCCGCCGGTTTCGCGCGTCGCCTCGACAAGGCAGCCGTCGTTGCTCAAGTGCTCGCGGCGCTTGGGCTCGTCGCTTCGTTTTTCCTTCCGTATTCGAAACTGATCCTGCCGATCGCCGTACTGACGGTGATCGTTGTGGCGTTGATCATGACCCTTGGTACGCTTGGCCTGGTCAAGGGTTACAAGCCGGCGCGCTATTTCATGATCGCCTGGGGCATGTTGCTGGTCGGCGTGCTCGCCTACATGCTCAAGGTGTTTGGCGTGCTGCCACACAATATGCTGACCCAGAACGGCTTCCAGCTCGGTTCACTGGTCGAAATGGTCTTGCTGTCGCTGGCCCTGGGCAGTCGTGTGCGTGAACTGCAGCGACAGAGTCGCACCGATACGCTGACGCGCGTACCGAACCGACGCTATTTTGACGAAGTGTCAGCCAACGAATTCGAACGCGCGCGTCGTGGTCATGGCCCGTTGGCCTTGCTTGTCGTCGACATCGATCATTTCAAGCAGTTCAACGACCAGCACGGCCACGCGCGTGGTGACGAGGTATTGCGCCAGGTTGCCGAACGGCTCGGCAATGGTGTGCGCCGAGGCGATCATGTGTGTCGCTTCGGTGGCGAAGAATTCGCATTGATCCTGCCCGGCACCGACGGTACCGAAGCGGCAGCGGTGGCCGAATCGCTGCGCGCGCTCGTTGCGGATACGACGTCACCCGATGCGCCGATCACGGTCAGCATCGGTGCCGCCAGCACGCGCGATGCCGAGTTCGCCAACATCGATGAACTTTTCCAGGCAGCTGATCGCGCGCTCTATCAGGCCAAGGATCAGGGCCGCGATCGCGTTGTCCGTTACAAGGCCTGAGCTGGATCGTCGTTGATCGTGTCCTGACGTCATTCGTCCCAGCCCGGCCGGTTTTCGCGACCTTTGGCCTTTCAGCGCTTTGTACGGCTGACCACACTGATTGCCCACAACGACGAGCGCGCTGCTGAGCGCGTTCGCGTCATGCGCTGCACGAATCGCGTGCAGACACAGACACTCAGGAGCATCGGGCAATGACAGCGCAATCGGCAATCTCAAACGATATGGATCGAGTGGCGAGCACCGCATCGGTCGATGACCATCGAGCCTCAATCACGATCGGAACTGGGCAAGCTGATGTGCTGCGCAGGATGGGCAAGATCCTGACCGCGGGCGCGACGTCATGGTTCGTGGTAGCCGTACTCGGACAGTGGTTGTTTGTGACCTATGTGATCGGCTTCTACATGCGTGCCTTGTGGCAAGGCCATATCGAGACCTGGAATGAAGTCCTTCCACACGGCTACGTGCCGGGCGACACACTGGGCAATCTGATCGTCGCCGTGCATCTGGCCTTTGCGGTGATGATCATTGTCGGCGGATCGTTGCAGGTGATGACCGGTGTACGGCGGCGCTTCCCGAGATTCCATCGCATCAATGGACGCATTTATTTCGCCTCGGCTTTCATCATGAGTCTGGGTGGTTTGATCATGGTCTGGACGCGCGGGACGGTCGGCGGTGAGGCGCAGGCCCTGGCGATCACGATCAACGCGCTACTGATCATGGGCTGCGCGATCATGACGGTTCGCCACGCGCTTGCGCGTCGCTTTGATATCCACCGACGATGGGCTCTGCGCCTGTTTCTCGTCGTCAGCGGGGTCTGGTTTTTCCGTATCGGATTGATGTTCTGGATTGCGGCGAATCGAGGGCCGGTCGGCTTCGATCCGCACACCTTTCGTGGGCCGACGCTCGTCGTGTTGGCATTCGGTCAATACCTCATTCCGTTGGTGATCCTCGAACTGTATTTCCGCGCACAACGCAGTCGCTCGTCCACTGTTCGCGCAAGCATGGCCGCAACTCTGTTCGGGCTGACGCTGGCGACGGCAGGCGGCATCGTTGCCGCTTTCCTGTTCATGTGGTTGCCCAGGCTGTGACGCGTTTCATGGGTTCGCAATTCGCTGCTAACCTCTCACGATGAGCGCAACGGTGCCAGAGAAAATCTCACCACGCATGCCGCGGATATTCGGCTGGCCGCGCGTGCGCGTCTTGCTCATCGTCTGCGGCGTGCTCACCTTGCTGAGGATGCCAGGCTGGCAGGGTACTTATTTCGCGCTGGTAGGCCGCTGGGTTTTCATTGGGTTCGCTAGTTTGTTGATGTTCGGCGTATTCGAACGCTGGCCGCAGCGATTGCCACGCTGGTTCGCGCGCTGGGTGCTGCAGGTGATCGGCGTGATTGTCATCATCCCGTTCGCAGCGTGGTTTGCCTATGTGCTGACCACGCGGGGCGATCCGACTCCATTCTGGCGGGATAACGAGCATCTCGCCGGGCTCGCCATGTTCATCGTGACCAGTCTGTTGATTGCGCCCTGGATGGCGGTCGCAGCCTTGATCGGTCAGATCAATGGCAGGGCAGAGCGTCAGGCATTGGCCTTTGAACTCCAGCGCAGCGAACTCGAACGCAAGGCAGTCGATGCGCGCCTGCGCTTGTTGCAGGCGCAGGTCGAGCCACACTTTTTGTTCAATACCCTGGCGAATATCCGCGAACTGGTCGATTCCGGTTCGCCGCAAGCCTCGGCGGTTTTGAACAGTCTGATCGCGTATCTGCGTGCTGCAGTACCGCGCTTGCACGAACCTGCGACGACGTTGCGTCAGGAACTCGAACTTGTGCGCGCGTATCTCGACATCATGCACATGCGCATCCCTGATCGTCTGCAATTCATCGTGCACGCCGATGATTCGCTGATGACCTTGCACTGCCCACCGATGTCGGTTTTGACCTTGGTCGAGAATGCCGTTCGTCATGGCATCGACCCAAGCGAGACCGGCGGTCGCGTCGAAGTTCGCGTTGTCGAAGCGAACGGGCGATGCCGTATCCACGTCGTCGATAGCGGGATCGGTTTGCAAGATACGATCGAGGGGCTTGGTACGGGACTTTCCACTTTGCGTGAACGCCTGCACCTGATGTTTGGCGACGCCGCGCACCTGCGTCTGGTTGGGGTTGAGCCGAGCGGCGTCAGTGCCGAACTCGAATTCCCTGCGCGCCGGGGTGTGCCATGAGTGCCAGCAAACCGACCGCGCTGATTGCCGACGACGAACCCTTGCTGCGCCGCTCGCTGCGGCGAATGCTTGAGCGCGTCTGGCCCGAACTCGAAATCGTTGCCGAGGCGCGTAACGGACGTGAAGCGGTCGAACAATTTGAAGCGTTGCGACCCGATGTGTGTTTCCTCGATGTGCAGATGCCGGGTTTGTCGGGAGTGGAGGCAGCGCGCTTCATCGGTCGTCGTGCGCAACTGGTTTTCGTCACCGCATTTGACGGCTACGCCGTCGAGGCGTTCGCGCAAGGCGTGCTCGACTACCTGGTCAAGCCGGTTGAGACCGAACGTCTGGAAGCAACCGTTGCACGTCTGCGCGAACGTCTGCACGCAGCGCAAGGAACGATCGATACCGAGACTCTCGTCGAGCAGCTCGCCGAACGCATGCGCAAAGGCTCGGCATCGACAACCCTGCGCTGGATTCGTGCCTCGGTCGGATCAGTGGTGCGGATGATTGGCGTCGATGAAATTGACTATATGCGTTCCGACGAAAAGTACACGCGCATCGCCTGGCGTGGCAATGCAGGCAAGCCTGCTGATGCCTTGATCCGCACTCCGCTCAAGGAACTCATGGCGCAGCTCGATCCGACCCATTTCGTCCAGGTGCATCGCGCCGTCGTCGTCAACCAGCGCGCAATCAGCCACGTGATCCGAGGCGATAACGAGACCGCGACGATCCATTTGCGTGGCCGCGATGAGGTGTTGCCGGTCAGCCGAAACTATCTGCATTTATTCAAGCAGATGTGAACTGCGACGCTGCAGGGCGGATGTCGCCAAGGGTGAATCATCCGTCCTGAACGAGGAATCCTGAGCGAGTCAATCGTGATCAGGGTTGCGCCGCTTCAAATCCGTTGGCGAACAGGGCTTGCACCATGTTTGAGCGAGAGAAATTGTCGACTGTGCTCGATTCGCTGAGGCTGACGGGTCCGGAGACCGTTCCCGACAAATAGGAAGACTCGACCATCTCGACGACTTTCAATTCGCCGGAAATGGTCACGCTACCACCAGGCTGTATATCGAAGGTCGCATCAATGGTTCCCGAGCGATTATCGATCACACAATTGCTGGCCGCCTGGACAACGCACGTCAGGTTCTGGGTGCCGCCCTGAAGCAACGTTCCTGCGATCAGTTGCGCCCCTGAAATCGGTTGATCGCCGGTGTAGGTTGCGAGCAACTGGAATCCAAGAGTCTGGCCCGCAACAACATGCCGGTGGTCCGTGATGATCGAGAGCTGAAGATTCCCGTGCGCGACGATTGTCGTGTCGAGCAGCCCAGCTCCACTGGTCCAGGGCAAGGTTTCCGACACAAGAAAGCCGTTGAACAACATATGGTTGTCGTCGGCAAATTTTGTAACGAGAGGCAAGAGTGATTCCGAGGTTGCATCGTTTGCGCGGCTGGAAATCACCTGTTGACTCAACAGGCCACCATTGGTTGGGTCGATTTCATACAAGATATAGAGCTTTCCCGCGGACGTTCTGAAACCGTGGCTGCCTTGAACCATCGTCTTGCCCGACGGAGTCTGACGCACGAACGATGCGATGGATCGAATCGAAGGATTGCCTGAATCAATCTGCCAATGGTCGACTTGGCCGCTGCCGTCATTGTGCGCGCGCGCGATGGATGCCTTCGAGTCGCCCTCCCCGACAGTAATCAGGTCTCCGCCCGGCAAGACAAGTTGATCGTAGGTGTAGCAGTTCTGCGTGCAAGCAAACGGTGCCGATGAGCTTGTCCAAATCACATTGCCGTTACCCACATCGACTCGGGCACTTTGTGGCCAACTGCTGACAATGATGTGTTGGGCATCCTGACGGTAGAACTCAACACTGTAGGTGCCGCCAGCAAACAGATCGGAAGACCACATCAGCGAAGCGTCGACGCCAGAAATACGAAGCAGGGTATGCGTGGTTCCGCTGAACGTGCCAGCGACGATGACATCATTGTTGAAGACTTCGAAGGTCTGCGGAAAAACCTGGCCAGATCCTTCGATCGATCGCGAGGGCGGTGCGGTGCGGTCGAATCGCCAAAGCACATCGCCGGTTTGTGCGGACAGCTTGTAGATAAACTGACGGCCACAATGATCATTGAAATTGCAGGGCAGGTTGGTGCCGACGCCGATGAAGACATTGCCTGCACCATCGAACTCGGGAGGTGACGTATAGGTCAACGTCTGACCTTCCTCCTGCAGTAGTTTTCTCCAGAGCGGCGTGCCGGTGGTGCGATCAAGGAGCGTAACGTAGCTCAGGCCAGGATCGTTGTAACCTGAGCCGAAGCTTGCCGCGTAAGCTATCGCGACGGAATCGGCATTGACGACAAGCGTTGGCGATCGATCGAAAGAGCCTGGCGAGTAATAGGAGACTTGCGCAGGAAATGCCGGTACGGATGTCGCCCAGATCGGAGCACCCGTCGTCGTATCAAGGCGCCGCAATCGCAGAGTTTTTCCGCTCTGGTCAGAGCCGTAGCCGGCATCG
>JBDSPX010000235.1:0-6053 GCA_039930065.1 Dokdonella sp. | reverse complement strand
GGTGGGTCGGCGCTGCGCGCTGACGCCTCTTCCTGAAGCTACCAAACACGCTCGGTTTCGGATCGAAGTCAACAAGCGCATCGGCGCCAGCGAAGCGCGATCTTGATCTGGCCGACGCACTACGCAGATTCGACCACCACCGCTGTACCGTAGCAAAGCACCTCAGCCAGACCGGGCATGATCTCGGTTGCGTCATACCGCATACCGATGATCGCGTTGGCTCCGAGCATGCGCGCCTGACGGATCATCAGCTGATAGGTTTCCGCGCGGGTCTGCTCGCACAGCGTGGTGTAAACCGTGATGTTGCCGCCGAACAGCGCATGCAAGCTGCCGATGACGTTTCCGACGATCGAGCGTGAGCGCACGGTCAGTCCACGCACCACACCGAGGCTGCGCACCACCCGGAAGCCTGGCAGATCGAGCGCCGTGGTCACCATCGCATTGTTGATCGAAGCGGCTTTCGCCGCGCCAGCGCCATCGGGATGCAGATTCATCGTTTCCATGGTTGGAGGCTCTTCAGACTTGAGGGTTTCATGCGAACAAGGCACGGCGGTCCCCGCAAATAATACGGGAGGGTGCGATCGATATTCGACTCACTCAATAACCTTTACACCTTTCCAGAATGCAACGCGATCCTTGATCTGCATCGCCGCGTCTTTCGGCGCTGGATAGAACCATGCGGCATCCTTGTTCTGCTTGCCGTCAACGCTGATCGAGTAGTAGTGCGCCTCGCCTTTCCATCCGCAATGTGTGCGTGTATCGCTTGGCACGAAGGCATCGCTGCGCAATGAGGTCGCGGGGAAATAGTGGTTGTTTTCGACAATGACCGTGTCATCGCTTTCGGCCAGGATCTGGTCGTTCCAGATGGCTTTCATCGTGATCTCGCTATGCTTTGCCAACCTCAATCATACGACCACTCGAGAGGATGATCACGCGCAGCGGTTTTGAAACCCGGATACCTCAGGCGGTCGGCGCACCCTTGAGTTCGACGACATTGCCCTCGGGATCATTGATGTAGATCGATGGCCCAATACCTTCGGCACCGTATCGCGCTTCGACCTCACCAGCCTTGATTCCGAACGTCGCCAGATGATTGCTGATCAGCGTCGCGTCAAACGGATCAACGCGCAGACACAGATGGTCGAGGTTGCGTGCTTCAGCACCCGGCGGCGCACCGCCTTCGCAGCCGAGCTTTCCATCGACCGGGACGAGATCGATCATGCTGCGTCCGGCGCGCAATTGGATCAGTCCGATCGCATCATTCCTGCGTTCGATCGGACAACCGAGCACCTCGCAATAGAAGTGCAACATGGTATCGATATCGCGGATTCGGAGGACGAGATGGTCGATTTCACGGATATGGATCATGCGTTTGTCCTGCGTGGATCGGGCCGAGATCGAGCGTTTCTTGGCGATGATGGGGGAGAGGCGTCAGCGCGCAGCGCCGACCCACAAGAGCAGATTATCGCTCCGGGTGGATCGGGCCGAGATCGAACGCTTATTGGCGATGATGGGGGAGGAGCGTCAGCGCGCAGCGCCGACCCACAAGGGCCGGCGCCAGCCGTGCAAGTCGAACCGCTCTGTCGATCAGTTGCAGGAGAACGGCAGCAGATCGGCGGCCATGCTCGATTCGCACTTCCAGTTGCCGCCGCCCTGATAGGTCCACTCGACACGTTCGATGCGCGCGGAAAATGGAATATCGGAGGATGAAGACAGCCGAATGGTGACCGTGCACTGCGGCGAGATTCCGCCGAGCTGGATCGATTCGATCCAGTTGTTGCTTGAGGTGCGATCCTCGGTCGGGCAGTCGCCGCCGCCATCGGCAATCGCCGCGACTTCGGCCTGGGTCGTGCTGGCGACCATGAATACCGCGGTCATTCCGGTACGAACTGCGTTCTTTTCATCCTCATCGACGCCCGAACTTGCCGTGTTGCCGGCGTTACTGTCGTTGTCGCTGTTGCTCGGCATGACCTCGGTCGGAGCCGACATATCCGAGCTGCTCGGCATTGCGCCACTGGGCATTTTCATTCCGCCCATCATCATGCTGATGAAATAGCCGTAGAACGCGAGGGTGATGATGACGCCGAGGAACGGCAGGCAGTTGAGAACCCAGCCGTACCAAGGCATTTTTGGTCGCACGGTCGGCAGCGGCTTGCCCGGGGAAACCTCGCGGAATACGACGCAGGTGCTGGCCATCATGTCGTGCAGGGCCTGCTTGCGGCCGGTGAAACCGGCCATCATCCAGCCGATGCCGAACGGAATGATTCCGGTGACGATCTTGCCAAAGAAGCGGCCCGTTGCGCGACCGAAGCTGATGCGTTCACCGTTCGCATCGGTGACCTTGAGGCCCATGATACGTTTGCCCGGCGTGGCTTGGTCGACGCCGCTCTCGTACTTGGCAAAGTACAGCCACGAACCGACGATGGCGCCGATGTAGGCGAGGAAGTAGAACAGGACGATCATGCCGCCCGGCGACTCGCCCGACATCGCGGCCCGGTAGCTCATGTAGCCGAGTACACCAAAGATAACCAGGAATGGAATGGTGAGAATCAGCGAGTCAAGCATGTAGGCAGCAACACGACGCCAGAAACCTGCATGCACAATGCCGCCTTCCGGCAACTGCTCGCCTGGCGCGCTGTTCGCGGCGATTGGTGCAGCGACCGAGGGAGTGACCGCAGACATGCGCATGTCTGGTGCTGCGGCCGCAGCGGGCCTGGGCATCACAGGCGCTTCGGCGCGCAGGGTGCTGAAGGCGACCGTGGCCTGCTGATCCATGTCCGTAGCCGGCGAAGTCGGCACGATGAAGGGTTTCCAATCCGAGCTGCCAACCACAGCGATACTGATGCTCGATGGCCAGGCACCGTTGCGCACGCGATCTTCAACATAGGCATAAGGCACCGGTCCGCGTGGCGTGCCATCGAACAGTACAAACAGATTATCTCCGCCATCAAGCGCTTGCAGCTCGGTGGCCGCGCCGGTTGCCGTAGCGCCTTCCTGAAGCCGTTGCAACTTGCCCAGATCATCGCTTTCCTTGATCGAAATCGGTGCCCGTGCAAGCAACTCCGTCTTGAAGCGATCAGGCTCCATGCGAAAATACGCAGCCAGTGCCGGCCAGACCGTGGCGGCGTCGAAACCAGGCAGTACTTCGCCGGTCAGGACCAGGGCGTGCTTGATCGGTTGCATTGTTTCCGTTCCCCTACATGATTCATGGGCAGACAGGGGCGGCGAAGGCGTTCGCTGCCCGGTTAATGTTTAAGTATCGCTGGCGAGGCCGCTCGATGCACGCTTCAAATCGAGAACGCTCATGGGCGACACGAGCTTGGCAGATATTTAGAGGTGATCATCGAGCTGCAGTTCCAGCCAGCCGATTTGGAATACTGCCATTCGACCGATAGCCCGCGAATAGCGTTCGGCGTGGCCGGGCTGGTGGCGAAACTCAGCGTGACCACGCAATCGGGGGCGCTGCCGCTGAAGCGAATCGAGTCCACGAGGGGATCGTTGCTCTCGCGAATATGCGAGGGACAACCTTGGTCGCTGGCCAGCGCTTCGGCCACTTCAATTTTCGCCGTGTCGGCTTCAACAAAGGCGTTCGCCACCTTGGCGCGGACGAGATAGTCGTTGTACGCAGGCAAGGCGATCGCGGCGAGTATCGAAATTGGCACGACCGCCAGCAGCAGGCAGTTGGCCGCCCAGCCATACCAGGGCATCGGCGGGCGAACCGTTGGCAAGGGCTCGCCCGGCTTGACCGTGTCGAAGACCACGCAGGTATCGGCGATGAGATCGTGCAGCGCTTGTTTGCGTGAAGTCCAACCGGCCAGCGCGTAACCGATATAGAGGGTGACATAGGAAATGGCGCCGGCGAAATAGCGACCGCTGGCTTGGCCAAAGCTCAAACGCTGACCTTTGCCATCGGTGGCGATCAGGCCCATGACGCGTTTGCCCAAGGTCGCCTGCGCCGGCGAACTCTCCATCATTGCGAAGTACAGCCAGCGGCCGACGAAGTAGATGATCACGCCGAGGATCGGGATCAGCATCACGATCACTGACGGCACGAACAGGACGAGATTGTCGATCAGGTATGCAGCGCAACGACGCCAGAAACCGGCATGGATGGCATCGCCAGCCGGTAGCGGCAGGTTGGGTTCCCTGCGGCTCGCAATGCTGTCGGCGACGCGCGCAATCTTTGCCGCGACAGTGTCTGCGTCGGCTTGTGACGTCACCGCGGCGGCGGCGAACGGCTCGGCGGCTAGAGGCACAGGAACAGCCTCCTCAGCCGTCAGCACGCGCCAATCCGTGGTGCCGACCGCAGCGGCCTTGAGACCACTCGGCCAACCGCCTTCGCGCATGCGTTGATCGATATAGCTGCGCGGCAACGGTCCGCGCGGAACGTTGTCGACAAGGACAAAGAAATTGCCACCCGCCGAGGGATAGATCTCGCCGACAGCACCCATGGCGATCAGGGCGGATTTGCGTCGTTCGAGGTCGGCCCGATCATCGGACTCCTTGATGGTCATCGGTACGCGCGCGAGCACTTCGCTGTTCAGGCGCGTCTGGTCAATCCGGAAATAATCGCCTACGGCCTTCCAGACGCTGTTGCTTTCAAAACCTGGCAGCACCTCGCCACTCAGCACCAACGCATGCTTGTTCGTCTCCATGGCACTCTCCCCGTCGCGCTGTTGGATTCCAATCTGACTTGCGGACGAACCCATCCGTCCGCGCGTTTCAACGCTCGAGTATCGCCGTCACACCCATGCCGCCCGCGGTGCAGATCGAGATCAAGCCTCGCCCGGAGCCTTTTTGTTCGAGCAACTTGGCCAACGTCGCAACAATGCGCGCGCCGGTTGCCGCAAACGGATGACCGAGTGCGAGACTCGATCCATTGACATTGAGTTTGGCCAGATCGATCGAACCGAGCGCCTTGTCGCGGCCGAGTCGATTCTTGCAATAATCTTCCGATTCCCACGCGCGCAACGTGCACAAAACCTGCGCCGCGAACGCTTCGTGGATTTCGTAATAGTCGAAATCCTGCAGAGTGATGCCGGCGGCATCGAGCATGCGCGGCACCGCCACGGTCGGCGCCATCAGCAAGCCCTCACCGTGCACGAAGTCGACCGCAGCCACCTCGGCATGCGTCATCCAGGCTTGAATCGTCAGGCCACGTTGTTTGGCCCATTCTTCCGAACCGAGCAGAACCGCCGAGGCGCCATCACTGAGCGGCGTCGAATTGCCGGCCGTCAATGTGCCTTTGCCGGAGACCTTGTCGAACGCCGGTTTCAGGCTCGCAAGTTTTTCGAGCGTGGTATCAGGGCGCAGGATGTTGTCGCGATCAAGCCCCCGGAATGGCACGACCAGACCCTCGAAGAATCCGCGCTCATACGCGGCAGCGGCTTTCTGGTGACTTTCCCAGGCGAGCCGATCCTGATCCTCGCGAGAAATCTTCCACTCGCGCGCCATGAGTTCGCAATGATCGCCCATCGATTTGCCGGTGCGCGGCTCGGCCACCCCCGGAAAAGAAGGCGCGAGCTCGCCGAACGAGAAACCCTTTAGCGCGGTTTTCAGCTTGTCGAACGGCTTCTTCGCGCGATTGACCGCAAGCAAACGCTGCTGCAGCGCGCGGCCGTAGACAATCGGCACATCGCTCGTCGTGTCGCTACCGCCGGCGATGCCCGCTTCGATCTGGCCAGTCGCGATCTTGTTCGCAATGATGATCGCGTTGTCGAGGCCGGTGCCACAGGCACGTGCCGTCGTAATGCCAGGCGTCGTCGGCGCGAGACCCGATGAAAGCGTCGCTTCGCGCGCGAGATTCCATTCCGAGGCGTGCTTGATGACCGCACCGAAGGCAACCTCACCGAGCTCAACACCGTGCAGGCCGTAGCGCTCGACCAGCGAGCCCAGGGTTTTCACCGACATGCCGAAATTGCCGATATCGGCGTACACGGTGTTGTTACGGCAAAAAGGGATACGCACGCCGCCGATGACACCGACTCGCTTGATCGCAGTCACGTCGAACCTCGCCTGAGTAAGCAGAAATCGGCTGCCATTATGCAACGCTT
>JBDSPX010000234.1:0-4682 GCA_039930065.1 Dokdonella sp. | reverse complement strand
CATGATCCTTGCCCATTTCGGTTTCGCCGTGTTTCTCTGTGGCGTACTCGTCACCGAGGGCACCAGCATCGAGAAGGATGTGAAGCTCGGCAATGGCGAAACCGCCACGCTTGGTGCGTACACGTTCCGTTTCGAGGGCGTCGAACACACCGAAGGCCCGAACTTCAAGGCCGATCAGGGCACGATAACGGTGACGAAGAACGATGCCGTAGTCGCCGTGATGCATCCGCAAAAACGTCAATACAGCAAAAATGCGCAAATCCAGACCGAGTCGGATATCGATCCCGGCCTCACCCGCGATCTCTATGTGGCGCTTGGTGAGCCGCTGGGTGATGGTGGGGCATGGTCGGTGCGAGTCTATCTGAAGCCGTTTGTGCGCTGGATCTGGTTGGGTGCCATCTTGATGATGCTTGGCGGCTTTGTCGCGGCCAGTGATCGCCGATTCCGCGTGCTGGTCGGCGATCCGAAAAAGACGGCCGACAAGCCAGTCACCAAGCCTTCAACTATCGGCAACGAGGCGCACGCATGAATTCGCGCTTCTATCCGCTGATTGGATTCGCGCTGGTCGCTGCCCTGCTCGCTTTCGGCATCTCCTACATGCGCACCAATTCGATGAACGAGGTGCCCTCACCATTGATTGGAAAAGCCGCTCCTGCATTTGACTTGCCTCTTTTGAACGATCCGGCGAAGCGCCTGAGCAATGCCGACCTCAGCGGCAGGCCCTATCTGCTCAATGTCTTCGCCAGCTGGTGTTTTGCCTGTCGCGATGAGCATCCGGTATTGATGGCCGAAGGCAAGGCGCTGGGGATCCCGATCATCGGCTTCAATTACAAGGACGAAGCCGCTGACGCGAATCGCTGGCTCGATCAGTTTGGTGATCCCTATTCGGTGGTTATCGCCGATCGCGAAGGTCGCGTCGCCATCGATTTCGGCGTGTATGGCGCACCAGAGAGTTTTCTCGTCGACGCCAAGGGCATCATTCGCTACAAGCGAATCGGCGCGATCACGCCCGAGATCATCGCCTTTGAGCTCAAGCCTCGGCTTGCTGCCATGAAGGGAGAGGGGCCATGAAGCTGTTTTCGCGATTCCCGAGATTATGCGCAACGCTCGTCGTCATCGCCTTGCTTCTGCCGACGATCGCCAGCGCCATCGACGCGCTGCCGTTCAAGGATCGTGCCGAGGAGCAGCGCTTCCAGAATCTGGCACGCCAATTGCGCTGTCTGGTTTGCCAAAATGAAAGTTTGGCTGATTCCAGCGCCGACCTGGCCAAGGATTTGCGCGAAGAAGTCTTCGAGCAGATGCGCCAAGGCAAGAGCGATGACGAGATCAAGCACTATCTGACCGACCGCTACAGCGATTTCGTGCTCTACAACCCGCCGTTGAAAGGCAGCACGATTCTGCTCTGGTTCGCCCCGCTGTTGATCTTGATGATCGGCGCGGCAATCGTTTTCCGTATTGTTCGCCGACGCGGCGCCGCTCCACGCACCCCGCCACCTGCTGCAAGCTCCGAGGATGACTGGTAATGACCGTATTCGTGATACTGGCAGCGGCCATGCTCGCCCTCGCCCTCGCCTTTCCACTGTTACCATTGTTGCGCCAGAGACAGAATGCGTCGGCAGGTATCGGTGGTGGCGATCCGAAACGCCTTAAAGCGCTGGATGACGCACTTGCCGCTGGCGTGATCGATGATGATGAATATCGCAGCAAACGCGCTGCGATGTCCTCCGCTGCATCACCTGTCTCTGCGAACAAGGGACGCCGCCTTTCGATGGCGGCCGCGCTCGCCGTCGCGATCGTGCTACCGATCGGTGCGATCATCCTGTATCAGCTCAAAGGCGAATCAGCGGCTCTTGATCCTGCCCGATTGATGGCAAGTACGGCGCCTAATGCCGAAGAACATGGCGTCGATATGGACCAGGCAGTAGCCGGCCTGGTCGCCAAGCTCAAGGAAAATCCCGCCAACGCCGATGGCTGGGCACTGCTCGGACGCGCCTACCAATCAATGGGCAAGTTCACCGAATCGCGCGACGCCCTCAAGCACGCTTTCGACCTGATGCCTGACAACCACGATCTGACCGTCGAATATGCGCAGGCGCTGGCCCTGACCAACGAAGGCCGCCGCATTGCGGGCGAATCGCGTCAGTTGATCGAAGGCGTACTCAAGGCTGATCCAGATCACCAACGGGCACTCTGGCTGATCGGTATCAGCGACTATCAGGCTGCTGACTACAACGCCGCGATTACAGCCTGGAATCGTCTATTGCCCGCGCTTCCTCCTGGTAGCGACATTGCTGAAAGCGTGCGCAACCAGATAGCCGACGCACAGAAGCTTGGCGGTACCGTGGCGATCGCAGACACGCCGTCGCTCACGACAGCACCTCAAACACCGATGCCGGCAAACCATGATGGCCCCAAACTGACCGTCTCGGTCAGCCTGGATGCCAAACTCAAGGGCAAACTCTCCGGCGGCGCAACTTTGTTTATTTTTGCAAGGGCCGAGAATGGCCCACCGATGCCGTTGGCCATCCACCGCGGCCCTGCCAACGAGTTGCCACTAACGGTCGTTCTCGACGACAGCATGGGCATGCTGCCAACGATGAAATTGTCGATGTTTCCGAAAGTCGTGATCGGCGCACGCGTATCGAGCAGCGGCAACGCCATGGCGCAACCCGGCGACTTGCAAGTGCTGTCATCCGCCATCGACGTCAATCGCAAGGAACCGGTCGAACTGGTCATCGACAGCGTCGTGCCTTGACGTGATGGACGAGACTATCCTTGAAGTGATCGCGGACGCACGCCAGTACTTCGACCTCTCCTCGCCGTTTGCTATGAAGCGTGGCGGTGAATTGCATGGCGCACAGCTGGCCTATGAAACCTGGGGAAGCCTTTCAGCGAACAAGGACAACGCCGTCCTGATCCTGACCGGGCTTTCGCCGAGCGCGCATGCAGCCTCAAACGCCAATGATCCGAGTGACGGCTGGTGGGAGGCGATGCTCGGCCCTGGTCAACCCATCAACACCGATCGCTGGTTCGTCATTTGCGTCAATACACTCGGCAGCTGCAAGGGCTCTACTGGCCCTGCAACGATCAATCCGGATTCTGGCCAAGCCTATCGCCTCGATTTCCCGGAGCTCAGCCTCGAAGACGGCGCCAACGCCGCGCACGAACTGGTCGCCGGACTCGGTATCGAACAGCTCGCTTGCCTGATCGGCAATTCCATGGGCGGCATGACGGCCCTCGCCTACCTGTCGCTGCACCGCGATTGCGTGCGTTCGCATATCAGTATCTCGACAGCCGCACAGGCGCAACCTTTCGCCATTGCGATACGTTCGTTGCAACGCGAAGCGATCCGCCTCGATCCGAACTGGAATGTCGGTCGCTACGATGATGAGCGCTATCCCGATGCCGGCATGAGCATCGCGCGCAAACTCGGTGTGATCACGTATCGCTCGGCCATGGAATGGGTCGGCCGCTTCGCCCGAATCCGTCTCGATTCCGAGCAGCGCGACGACGAGCCCTTTGCCGCGGAATTTCAAATCGAATCCTACCTCGACGCGCATGCGCGTCGCTTCGTGCGCAGCTTCGACCCGAATGCCTATCTGTTTCTGTCGCGCGCCAGCGACTGGTTCGATATCGCAGAGTACGGCGGCGGCAGCGCCGCGGCGGCACTCGCCTGCATTCATATCGAGCGCGCCCTGGTCATCGGCGTCAGCACCGACATCCTGTTTCCGTTGTCGCAGCAGGAGGAAATTTCCGAAGGGCTGCGCATGGGCGGTGCCGAGGTTGAATTCGTCGCTCTCGATAGCCCGCAAGGGCATGACGCGTTCCTTGTCGACATCAAGGGCTTCGGCGGTGCCATCGCACCATTTTTGCGTGCGCTGTAGAATCGACCTACCACGCCGGCCGCGATCCGCCAGCCCAGCGACGAACATGGAGTACTGACAACGATGCTCGCACTCGACTTTCCCGGCTCACGCAGACTGGTCGAGGCCCTCGATGACGCGGTTCGCAGGGATTGCACGACGGCCATCACCGACGCCCTGCGCCAGGCCTTGTGTCGGCTAATGCACGATAGCGACGTCAGCCTGCCGCCTTGCGTCTATAAAACCGCTGAAGATCACTACGCGCGGCGTGAGATCTACAACAGCGAGGAGCTTGGCTATAACGTCATCGCGATGACCTGGGGGCCTGGACAGGGCACCTCGATCCACGACCATTGCGGCATGTGGTGCGTCGAAGGGGTCTGGCAGGGACAGATCGAAGTCACCTCCTACGAGCTCGTCGAGCGTATTGAAGAGCGCTACCGCTTTGAGTCGCGCGGCACCATGCTCGCAGGCCAAGGCTCCGCAGGATCACTGATTCCGCCCCACGAATACCATACGATCCGCAATCCGAGCGACAACGCCGTAGCCGTCTCCTTGCACATCTATCGCGGCGCCATGACCTCGTGCTCGGTCTTCCGCCAAGTCAAGGACAACTGGTATGACCGCGATCAACGTCAGCTTTCGCTCGATCGTACGCATTGAAACTGGCGCAGGGCTTGAAATCGATACCATGTTCTAGCGTATACTCCGCGCCCCGCGCCGAAGTGGCGGAACTGGTAGACGCGCCGGACTCAAAATCCGGTTCTGGCGACAGAGTGCGAGTTCGATTCTCGCCTTCGGCACCAATTCGATTGATTC
>JBDSPX010000233.1:0-2596 GCA_039930065.1 Dokdonella sp. | reverse complement strand
ACTTGGCAGCGTCAGTTCAAGTCAGGATCGGGTGGTCTTGAAATGAAGCCCGGACAGCAAGCGCTGTTTCGCGATTCGTATCAGAACATGGTCAACATGGTCGGCGTGCTCTATCGCAGCGGCGTGCATATTGTTGCCGGTACCGACAACCTCGCCGGCATGACCTTGCCGCGGGAATTGGAGCTCTATGTCGAAGCCGGCATTCCGCCGATGGATGTGTTGCGCATCGCCACCAGCGGCAGCGCCGAAGTGATGAAACGCGAAGACGAATACGGCCGCGTCGCCCCGGGTTACGTCTCCGACCTGATCCTCATCGACGGCGACCCCACCATCAACATGGCCGACATCCGCAAAGTCCACACGGTCATCCGCGGCGATCGCCTGTACAACGCCGATGCCTTGTTCAAAGCGGTGAGTATCAAGCCAACACCGAAGCCGTAACGCGGCACCCGCCATCGAAGCCCGCTCCCAATGATCGCAACATTCCATTGATCGCCGCATTCCGTTGACCGCCGCCTTCCGTAGGAGCCCCTTCAGGGGCGAGCTCTTTACTTCGACGAAAAGCTCGCCCCTGAAGGCGCCTACGGGGCAGGTGCCGGAACTCAGTCCCTACCCAGCTGTAATGCCGCGCTGCAACAAGGTAGGCTTGGGAGATGACCCATCCAGCCAGCAATGCCGCAGACAGCCTGCGTTCGATCGACCTTCCCGATACCGACAAGGCGCTTCGCGATGATGTGAATCGGGTCGGTTCGCTTGTCGGTGAAATCCTTGCCGAGCAAGAAGGCAGCGCCTTTCTCGAAGAAGTGGAACGCATCCGCGTGGCGGCTATCCGTCGGCGCGAGACGCATGCCGGTACCGAGGCCATGCAGCGCGAGCTGTCGGGTGTCGATGTCGCCCATGCGACGTCTCTCGTTCGCGCGTTCTCCACGTATTTCGGGGCTGTCAATGTGGCCGAGCGCGTGCATCGCATCCGCCGCCGTCGTGAATACGAGATGGCCGACGCCGCCCCTCAGCCCGGTGGTTTGCGTGATGCCATCGGAAAGTTGCGCGAGAGCGGTATCAGTGAAGCAGAGCTTCACGAATGTCTCAGCCGTCTGCGCATCGAACCCGTGTTCACTGCGCATCCAACCGAAGCGGTCCGTCGCGCACTATTGGAAAAAGAGACCGAGGTGGTTCGCGCCCTGGTCGCCGATATCGACGGCGGAAGAACGCCGGTCGAACGTCGAGCCGATCTTGAACGCATGCGTATGGCCTTGACTGCGGCCTGGCAAACAGCCGAGTTCGCGCTGGACAAACCGACTGTTGGCGATGAGCTTGAAAACGTCAGCTTCTATCTGACTGACGTGCTCTATCGCGTGGTACCGGTTTTCTACGAAGTCTTTTCCGATGCGCTCGGCGACGATCCGACCGCGTATGACTTGCCGACGCTGCTGCGTTTTGGCAATTGGGTCGGCGGCGACATGGATGGCAATCCGAACGTCGGTGCCGAGACGATTGCGGCGACGCTTGCGACGCAACGTCGTCAGGTACTGACCCTGTATCGGCGCGAGGTCTATCAGCTCGGTCGATTGCTCAGCCATTCACTGTCACGCGTCGGCTGCTCGGCCGATTTGCTCGCACGAACCGATGTCTATCGTGCCTTGTTGCCGACAGCCGCCGCACGTTTGCGGGCGCGTCACGAGGACATGCCGTATCGGCAATTCCTCAAGCTGGTTCGCGAGCGGCTGGCCGAAACCGAACGCGGCCATGAAGGCGGTTATCCCGATGCCAGCGGGTTTATCGAGGACATCCGCATCATCGTGCGCAGTCTTGAACAAAACCGCGGCGTGCATGCGGGCTGGTTCGCCGCGCGCCGATTGCTGCGGCGCGCTGAAACGTTTGGCTTCCATCTCGCCACACTGGATCTGCGTCAGGATTCCGCCATGCACGATGCTGCGCTCGGCGCCTTGCTCAACGATGCGGAGTGGTCGACGCGCGAGGTCGATGAGCGCGTCGAGCGGCTCAAGGCCGTGCTCGCCGATCCGACCACGGTGCGTGCCAGCAACGACGATGCCGCACGGCGAACGTTGGCGGTTTTCCGCACGGTCGCGCAGTTGCGACCACGCTATGGCGAGCAGGCATTTGGTCCGTATATCGTCAGCATGAGTCGCAGTGCCGCCGATGCACTTGCGGTTATCGCGCTGGCGCGGATCGCGGCCTGCATTGATGGATCAGGCAATGTGCCGCTCGATGTCGCGCCGTTGTTTGAGACCGTTGCCGATCTCAATGCGGCTGAAGCCGTGGTCACCTCGTTGTTTGCCGATCCCGCCTACCGCGCGCATCTCGCCGCACGCGGCAACAAGCAGATCGTCATGCTCGGTTATTCCGACAGCGCGAAGGACGGCGGACTCGTCGCCTCACGCTGGGCGCTGCAACAGACGCAGATCGCGCTGACCCGTCTCGCCCAGGAATCCGGCGTGCGCATCATCTTCTTTCATGGTCGAGGCGGTTCGGCCAGTCGTGGCGGTGGCAAGACCGAACGCGCCGTGATCGCTTCGCCGCGCGGTTCGGTCGATGGCACCCTGCGCCTGACCGAGCAGGGCGAAGTGATCCATCG
>JBDSPX010000232.1:0-9095 GCA_039930065.1 Dokdonella sp. | reverse complement strand
CGGACCCGCTTCCGATACCTGCCGCGGTAGCGACCGTTTCGACCAAGGCAGCGAGCTTTTCACCGGTTCAGCTACTGACCGCCCTGGCCAACAAGCTCCGCGACATCCGCTACAAGCGCGGCGGACGCCAACCTTCCACCGGTTTTGATTGCAGCGGCTTCGTCCGTTACGTGTTTCATCTGGGTGTGGGCATCGAGCTTCCGCGCACATCGGCGGCACAGTACCGAGAGGGACAACAGGTTGCGCGCAATGATCTGCGCATTGGTGATCTGGTTTTCTTTCGCACCTCGGGCAAGCGCGTGTCGCATGTAGGAATCTACCTGGGCGATGACAGCTTCATCCACTCGCCGTCCGCCGGCAAACGCGTCAGTGTCAGCAGCCTCTCTGAGCCTTACTGGTCAAGGCATTTCGCCGGCGGCAGAAGATCCCAGGCACTGGCCGCGCAAATGAATGCCTCTGCCAATCCGGCGATCGCAATGGCCGTGCCGGGCGCCTGACTTCTCTCCAGTTTTCAGCGTGACGCCATCAGAGCTTCGATTTCATCGGCATCTTTGGGTACGCCGGCTGAAATCACTTCGGGATCCCCGTCCGTGACGACAACATCGTCCTCGATGCGAATGCCGATGCCACGGTAGCGCGCGGGCACGCCTTTCATGTCCGGGCTGATGTAGAGACCCGGCTCAACGGTGACGACCATGCCGGGTTCGAGTTCGCGGAACTCGCCATCCACCCGATAGTCGCCGACATCGTGCACATCCAGGCCGAGCCAGTGGCCAGTCTTGTGCATGTAGAACTTGCGATAGGTGTGCGCTTCGAGATTGGCCTTGAGGCTGCCCTTGAGCAGGCCGAGCTTGATCAGGCCGTCGGTCAATACGCGTACGGCGGCGTCGTGGTACGCCTCGAACGACTGACCCGCTCGCACCTTGTCGATCGCCGCAAGTTGAGCCGCGAGAACGATGTCGTACAGAGCCCGTTGTTCGGGCGAATAACGACCATTGACCGGAAACGTGCGCGTGATGTCCGAGGCGTAGCAGGAAAATTCGGCACCGGCGTCGATCAACAGCAAGTCGCCATCGCGCAATGGCGCGTTGTTGGCTCGGTAGTGCAACACGCAGCCATTTGCGCCACCGCCCACGATCGGCTCGTAGCTCGGCACCGCGCCATGCTTGCGGAACGTGTGCAACAACTCGGCCTCGACTTCGTGCTCGTTCATGCCGGGTCGCGTGGCACGCATGGCACGGACGTGCGCCTCGGCGGCGATCTGTGCGGACTTGCGCATCACGCGCAACTCCGCGCGCGATTTGTACAAACGCAAATCGTGTAGCAGGTGTGAGAGGGCGACGAATTCGTGCGGCGGTCGAGCTCCCTGGCGGACGTTCGAGCGCACACGATTGACCCAGCCCATGAGGACCAGATCAAACGCCGTGTCGCGCCCGAAGTGGTAATAAACCCGCGAACGCCCCTCGATCAGGCCGGGAAGGATGTCATCGATATCCTCGATCGGAAACGCGTCATCCATGCCGAAATCGGCAATCGCGCCTTCTTGCCCTGCGCGATAGCCATCCCATTGTTCGCGCGTGCGATCACGCTCACGACAGAACAGAATGACTTCGCCTTGAGCGCGTCCCGGTACGAGGGCGAGCACGGCGTCGGGCTCGCCGAAGCCGGTCAGGTAATGGAAATCGCTATCCTGACGATACGGATAGTGAGCATCGTTGTTGCGCAGTTGCTCAGCCGCCGCCGGCACGATGACGATCGCATCGCGACCGGCCATGCGCATGAGCTGACGGCGACGACGTGCAAATTCCTTGATCTCGATCTTCAATGCAGGCTCCGGCTGCTCGGCGCGTTCGCCGCAGGACTGGTCGGCGCAGGGGCGAACTCGCTGTACAGCAGAAGTACGGATACGCGGACGAACTCGATCACCTCGGCCAGGGCAATCTCATCTTCTTCGTTGCCGGCGTAGTCGAAATGCGTAGCCGCGATGACGCCAAAATCCTGCACGATCTCGCGCGCATCGTCGCTGAGTTCACCTCGCAAGCTGCCGTGATCGGCCAGGCCTATGCCACCGAGAAAGCCGCGGCACCAGTCCACCATCGCGTCGGCGCGCACCGAGAGCTCAACCTCGTCGTTCGGCAGCATCGGCGTGAAGCCGAAATCGGCATCATCCAGTTGTTCGCGGCATTGTTGGTAAAACATTGCAAAGAGAGCGTCTTCCGCATCGCCGGCCTCGGCGAGATCAAGCGCCAACGCGTCGGTCCAGCTATCGGCCGAGGCCTTTCCACCCGCGCACAGATAGCCGATCAAGGAACCATGCAGATCGCTCGCATTGATACCTGCACACAAGCGCGAAAGCGTGTCGGAAAGAACCTGGTGACTGATGGGCGCGTCGGACATTGGCAACCTTTTTCTAAGCGTTCTGGTGATTGTATCGTGCGAGCGGTTTGCGCAAACACACGTCTTGTACTGAAACTCGTTCCCTGACAACTGCCAGCACACACATGGCAAGCTTGACCGGTATTGCCTACACTGAACTTTGGGCGTGTCTGCGCCCGCCACGGAGCCATGCCGCAACATGAGTGCAACGGAGTCATCGCAACAGCATGCCGCAACGCGCGCGGGATGTTGGCTGCTGTGCCTGTTGATGCTGTGCGCCTGCATCTCGACATCGGCGGTTGAACGCGAATTTTATTTCGACCGCATCGACAACGAGAGTGGTTTGCTGCAGAACTCGGTGCTTTCGCTGCTGCAGGGGTCCGACGCGACGGTCTGGATTGGCACCCAGGGTGCGTTGCATCAGTTCGACGGCTATCGGTTCCGGGTTTTCGAACACGATCCCGACAATCCAAACAGTCTGCCTGACAGCGCCACGACCGCCCTCGCCGAGACACTCGACGGGAAAATCTGGGTGGGAACGAGCTCAAGCGGCGTGTCTCGCCTGGATCCCGACAGCGGCCGCTTCGATTCCTTTGCGCTGGCCGCCAGTGCCGTGGATCGCAATGCGCGCGAGGCGGTGACCGCCTTGTTGTTGGATCCGACACGCGGGCTCTGGATAGGCAGTCGCGGCGGCCTCGATCTGCTCAGCTCCGAGAGCAATGGGCGAGAACACTACGTGCCAGCCGACTTGACCTCGGGTATCGGCATCGTTCGCGACCTCATGCTCGCCGATGACGGCAACGTATGGATCGCCAGCAGCACGGGATTGTGGCGAATCCTCAAAGGTAAAGATGCACTTGAGCAGGTCGCAAAGGAATCGATCAGAGACGCCTACAGTGTTTTTGAAAGTCGCGAGCATGCGATTTATGTCGGGGCCGCTCGCGGCTTGTTGCGCCTGAACGCCGACACGGGCGTAGCCGACTTCATCTGGCAAGGCGAGCAGACCACGGCCGTGCGCGCGATCGTCGAGGACAAGAGCGGCAAGCTCTGGCTCGCGGTCAGCGATCAGGGACTGGTCATGCTTGCGCCCCGATCCCTGCAGGCACGCTGGATTCGTCCCGACAGCAAGATGCCCGGCGGCTTGCCGCAAGGTGCGGTCACCCGCTTGATGGTGGACCAATCCGGATTGCTCTGGGTCGGCAGCGAATCGCTGGGTTTGAGCAAGGTCGATCCGAATGGCGCGACCTTCAGCCTGATCACCGATCGAAATCCTGCTCGCAATCAGGACACCACCAACAACATCCGCTCGATGGCCGAAGATGCCAGCGGCCGCCTGTGGATCGGTACCGATGGCGACGGTCTCAAGAGCTACGATCGCAACTCGGGGACGTTCGAGTACTACGGCAAGTCCATTTCCGATGCATTCGGCGTCGATCCCGCAGGTATCCTGCAAATCGAATCCGTTGACCTCGATGCCGATCAGGGCATCTGGTTTACCTGCAACTACGGCGTAGGTCGGCTCGATCCTGGTACCGGAAAGGTTACGATTCCTGGCCCCGGTCCGGCCGAAAATGTGGCGGGCGACGATCACCACCGACGCGCGTTGATTGTCGCGCGCGACGGCGCAATCTGGTATTCCGGACGCAACATCGGTGTCATTCGCTTTGATCCCAACAGCCGCGAATGGCGTGCCTGGCAGCATCGCGATGGCGATCCGGCGAGCCTTGGCCACGACTATGTATTTGTATTGCATGAGGATCGCACCGGACGCATCTGGGCGGGCTCGGCCGACGGACTCAACGTCATCGATCCTGCCAGCCAGGTCGTGCGGCAGTTCCGTTATGAGCGCGACGATCCGCACTCGCTGTCCAGCAATGTGATTCGCGCCGTGCATCAGAGCGCGGATGGCAGCTTCTGGATAGGCACCCACGGCGGCCTCAACCATCTGACCGAACTCGGCTCCGGATCTGCGCAATTTGATCGCATTGGCAAGAAGGACGGTCTGCCTGATGCGACGATCTACGCAATCCTCGAAGACGCATCGCGGCGCTTGTGGCTGAGTTCCAATCGCGGCATCACAGCCTTCGATCCGACAACGCGCGCGATGCATGTGTTTTCGATCAAGGATGGCCTGCAAGGTCAGGAATTCAACGGCGGCGCGTTCATCGCACTGGCGGACAGCAGCCTCGCCTTTGGTGGCCTCAATGGGATCAACCTGGTCAAGCCCGGAACCGTGTCGCCAAGCCGGTTCGCGGCACCTGTCGTGGTCAGCGACATCCGCGTCGGCAATGGTCCGTCTGTTTATCACGAGGCGGGGCAGAGCATTCGCATGGGGCAGCTTGACCGCGTCGTCCATTTCAACTTCGCGGCACTCGATTTCACTGCACCGGAACGCAACCAGTTCCGCTATCGGCTCGAAGGCTTCGAAGACGATTGGGTCGAGGCAGGGTCGCGCCATGAGGCAACCTACACCAACCTCAATCCAGGCCACTATGTGTTCCGCGTTCGCGCCAGCAATCACGATGGTTACTGGAGCGAGAACGAGGCGAGCGTCGATCTCGAGGTCACCCCGGTATGGTGGAACAATCGCGCGATGCAGGCACTTTATGCGTTGTGCGCGCTGATTGCGGCGCTCGGCATCTGGCTCATGCTGCGCCGCAAACGCAGGGAGCAGCGCCTGCATGCGGTTGAGCTGCAGGATCGCGAAGGGCGCTTGCGCCTTGCCCTTTGGGGTTCCAGCGATGAGTTCTGGGATCTCGACATGGACAGCGGCATGCTGATCCGACTCAATGCGGCACGCCTGCAAAGCAAGCAACACGAAGAGATCCATTCGGTCTACGACTGGGTGCGCGAAAACGTCCACCCGGACGATCAACGCGCAATTGCCCAGCGCCTCGATGACCATATTCATGGCAAGGTGCCTTTGTTCGAATCCGAGCAACGAATAAAGCTGCGTAATGGCCAGTGGATCTGGGTACTCGCGCGCGGCAAGATCGTCGAGCGCGATGATGACGGTCGGCCCAGACGCATTTGCGGGACAGCGCGCAATATCACCGCAAGCCGCGATGCGGATCGCGAACGGCGCATCGTCCAGGAGGTGATGAGCAGCATGCGTGAGGCGGTCACGGTGTGTGATCTCGACTTCAATTTCGTCTCGGTCAATCCCGCTTTCACACGCATCACCGGCTGGCAGGAGCACGAGGTGATCGGACGCTCGGCCTCGCTGCTCAATTGTGCGCAGCATTCCGCCGAGTATTACCAGAACATGCGCGAATCGATTTCTCGCGAAGGCCTGTGGCGCGGTGAGTTATGGCAGCGACGCAAGGATGGCGAGGAATTCCTGTCCTGGCTGCAGAGTTCGGAAGTGCGCGACGCGCAGGGTCAACGCACGCATTTCATCGGCGTGCTAACCGACATCACCGAACGCAAACGAAACGAGCAGGAACTGCGCTACCTGGCCAACTACGACACCCTGACCGGGTTGCCCAATCGCACCCTGCTGTCCGAGCGTCTCGGCCACGCGGTGATCCGCGCGCGGCGCGGCGGACGCAAGGTCGCCGTGCTATTTCTCGATCTCGACCGCTTCAAACATGTCAACGACTCGATGGGTCATGCCGCCGGTGATCGCATGCTCAAGGCCGCTGGCGCTCGCCTGCGTGACAATATCCGCGATGGCGACACGGTGGCACGCATCGGCGGCGATGAATTCACCGTAATCCTTGAAGAGCTGACCGATGCCGGCGAAGCCGAGCGCGTCGCCCAGAAACTCATCAGTGCCTTCGAGAAACCCCTCGAACTGAATGACGGGCAGGATGTCGTGATCTCGCCATCAATCGGCATCAGCCTGTATCCGGATCACGCACAGACGCCGACCGACTTGCTCAAATTCGCCGACACAGCGATGTACCAGGCCAAGGATCGTGGCCGCAAGACCTACATGGTCTACACCGAATCGATGGATGCCGCCGCGCGCATGCGCGCGACCCTGGTTGGCGCCCTGCGCAAGGCCATGGAGCGCAATGAGTTCAGCCTCGTCTATCAGCCCAAACAATCCTTGCTCGATGAGCACATCACCGGCGTCGAAGCATTGCTGCGCTGGCACAGCGAGGAACTCGGCGACATCTCGCCAGCCACCTTCATCCCGGTTGCCGAGGAATCCGGACTGATCATAGAAATCGGCGACTGGGTGCTGGTACGCGCCTGCGAGCAGCTCGCGAAGTGGCAGCGTGATGGCCTGCGCGATATTTCGATGTCGGTGAATTTGTCGGTCTTGCAATTGCAGCGCAGTGATTTGATCCAGCGCCTCTGCGACATCCTTGCCGCCAACGATGTGGCGCCAAACCAGCTCGAACTCGAGCTGACCGAAAGTGTGGTCATGGCCAATGCCGAGCAGTCGATCGGCGTCTTGCGCCAGCTCAAGGCGGTCGGTGTGACCTTGTCGATCGACGACTTCGGCACCGGTTATTCGTCGCTGAGTTACCTGCGCCGCCTGCCGATCGACACGCTCAAGATCGACAAGGAATTCGTCGGCGACATCACCACCGATCCGGATGACGAGGCGATCACGGCCACGGTCATCAATATGGCCCACTCGCTCGGCCTGAACGTCATTGCCGAAGGCGTGGAGACCGCTGAGCAGGCCGAATACCTGCGCGAGCAAGGCTGCGATGAAATCCAGGGCCATTGGCTTTCCAAGCCGCTGCCGCCGGATAGATGCTTCGTGTTTTTGCGCGAACGCGCGCGCAATCGACACTCGGTATTGGGCAAATCCTGATCAAGTTCCGGCGCGACATATCCGGTGTATAGTTCCGCCCATGTCCGAAAAAGAGCCGACTCTCAACGCCCTTGCCGAAATCAGCGCACAGGTCGATCTGCTGGTCGCACTGTGCCGACGTCTGGGTGAGGAAAACCGCAGTCTGCGCCAGAGCCAGGAACAGCTGTCGAACGAGCGTGCCGGCCTGCTCGCCCGCAACGAGCAAGCGCGCAGTCGCGTCGAGGCCATGATCAGCCGCCTCAAATCGCTGGAGCAGAATCAGGTATGAGCGAAGCGGTCACGTTGCGCATTCTCGATCGGGATTATCAGATCGCCTGCAAGCCCGAAGAACGCGACGAGCTGGTCGCGGCCGCGGCTTATCTCGATGGCAAACTTCGCGAGTTGCGCGATGGCAACCGCGGTGGCGGCCTTGAGCGGTTCGCGGTATTGGCCGGGCTTAATATCGCGCATGAGCTGCTCGGCCTCAAGCGTGAGCAGGCTTCGAGTGGCGTTCAGTTGGCACAGCATCTGCAGGCCTTGAAATCAAAGCTTGAAGCCGGTTTACCGACCTCTCTACAATAGAGGCCGGTGTCCTCGGCAGTGTTCGACAGCCCATTCAACATTTTGCCTTGTTCCTGTATCGACCCCGGGACAGTTGCGCGACCGACTGTGTGCAAGTCCGCCCCGAGCGGAAAGCCTGATGTTGACGCAAAGCTCTCCCACCTGAACCTTTTGGTTCAAGGTCGTTCGATGTGCATCGGCACAGCGGAGGACGCCTCTCCTTTTCTCTTATCGCGGCAATCATGACGCTCGACGACCAGCGCAAGACCCTGCGCGCCGAACTGCGCGCTAGGCGCAAGGCGCTCAGCGCCAGCGATCGCATTGCCGCAGCCAACGGTGTTGCCAACACGCTGGATCAGCTCGCTGATTTCATCGTGGATCCGCGCATCGCGGGGTATTGGGCGATCGATGGCGAGCTGCCGTTGCATATCGTGGTCGCCAATCTCGCACGACGCGGCCAGCAGTACTGCCTTCCACGGATCACCGGCGCGCGTCAGCTGTCTTTCGTCACGTGGCGTTTTGGCGCTGACCTCGAGGCCAACCGCTATGGCATTCCGGAACCGGTCTGCACCGAAAGCGATCTGATCGCGCCCAAAGATGTCGACATCATCCTGCTGCCCCTGCTCGGTTTTGATCGTCAGGGCCATCGAATCGGCTATGGCGGAGGTTATTACGATGCCAGTTTCGCCTTCCTGCGTGAACGCAGCGAAGCAGTCAGCCCATTGCTGGTGGGTATTGGTTACGCCGCGCAACAGGTGGATGCGATTGAACCGGCTGACTGGGATGTCAGTCTCGATTATGTCGCGACCGAAAATGAATTGATCGATTGCTGGGCGGAAAATTCATGACCAAGCGCTATTGGTTGCTGAAGAGCGAACCATGTCGAGCGGAGATGACATGACAAAGCGATATTGGCTCATCAAATCGGAACCTCTGGAGTTCTCGATCGATGCGCTGGCCAAGGTCGCCTCCGAACCCTGGAGCGGTGTGCGCAACTACCAGGCGCGCAACTTCATGCGCGACGGCATGAACGTCGGCGATGGCATTCTGTTCTATCACTCCAACTGTGCCGAGCCCGGCGTGGTCGGCATCGCCGAAGTGGCAACCGAAGCGCATCCTGATCCAACCCAATTCGACAAGCGCAGCGACTATTTCGATCCTGCCAGCAAACCCGAGGAACCGCGTTGGTTGCTCGTTGATGTGCGCTACAAGCGCAAACTCAAACGCACGATCCCACTGTCCGAACTCAAGGGTCGTGACGAGCTTGAGGAGTTCGCCCTGGTTCGTCGGGGCAATCGTCTCTCGGTGATGCCGGTGACACGCGCGCAGTGGGATTTCATTCTCGGTCTCGAGTAACGGAGCAAACAGATGTCGAACGACGAAGGCAAGCGCCGCGCCGCACGCG
>JBDSPX010000231.1:0-7277 GCA_039930065.1 Dokdonella sp. | reverse complement strand
CCAGGCGTTCCGCGTCCGCGGTCAGCGAATCGAGAAAGATGTTCGACATCGCATGCCCGGCGATTTGCGCGAGATTGGGATACTCACTGCTACCCATGCGTGGCCCCGGAGGTTCCTGGATGCGACCCCCGCCGACGACAAGAATGCGGTTCGCACCGAGATGGATGGCTGGCGAGATCGGCGCGGCCTGCCGCATGGCGCCATCTCCGAAATATTCGGTGCGTCCCTCGATTCGCAGCGGTACCGCAGGAAAGATAAATGGGATCGCAGACGAAGCCAGTAGATGCTGGACGCCAATCGAATCGCGTACAGCAATTCGCTGCGTCCGTATCCACGGCTTGATCGCACTGCTCGACTCGTAGAACGTCACATGCAATCCCGAGCCATAACTTGATGCGGTGACGGCCACACCGCGCAGGTGGCCTTGATGGAGCATTTCGCGAATGCGTGCGGGCTTCACCCAATCCTCAAGTGAGGATCGCAGCGGTGCATTGTCAAGCAACGATTGCGGACGCCTTCGCTGCAGCGAAGGAATCAACCAGCCGAACATCAACATCGTCAGCCAGCGCGCTCCTGTTCCAATGATTCCCGGTAAATCGGCGCGATAGATTTGACCGGCGCGGAAATTCGCCCAGACCTCGACAAGGTCGGCCACGGCCGCATCGAAATCGTCCGCACCCGTCGCCAGCGCCGAGGCATTGATCGCACCGGCTGAGGTTCCGGTAATGATCGCGAACGGATTGCCCGACGAGACTCCCGCTTCACGCCGGATCTGCGCGACCGCCTTGAGCACGCCCACCTGATAACCGGCCCGCGCACCGCCACCGGTCAACACCAAGCCTGTCATCGGTGCCGTTATTGAATCATCACGGCTCATTGGCACTTCGACCATTTCGCGTTCACGCTGCCCGCTTACTCCGTGCTACCGGCTGTGCATTGTAGGCCGTCGATGGTTGGATGCTAATCTGTATAACCTCTGGAGAGCTCCATGATCAGGCGCAACTGCGTTGAACGGCCTGACGCACCGTGCGCTGATCGATGCTTGCCTGGGTACGGAAAGTGAATCCTCTCAACAAACGAATTGTTGAGTCGATCGCGACCACCGGTTGCTATGTCGGTGCGTCGGTGATCGATCTGGACTTGGTGAATGCATTGCGCGCCCGACTTCAGCTGCTGCACGCGCGCCAACGTCTTGTAGCCGCGCAGGTCGGTCGTGCCGCAATGCGCTCGTCAACCACTGAACTCCGCGGGGATTCGATTGCCTGGTTCAACCAGGATGCATTGGATCCGGCCGAAGCACGCGTCATGCAGCTGATCAACTCTCTTCGATCAGCCCTCAACAAGGCGCTCTACATCGGCGCGATGGATACCGAATGTCATTACGCGCGCTATCCGATTGGCGCGTCTTACAAGACTCACCTCGATCGCTTCGGGGATCACGATCTGCGCGTTGTTTCGCTGGTGTTCTATCTCAACGCGCACTGGCGCGAACACGAAGGTGGCGAGCTGCTGATCTACGATCAATCGGGCAATCCGACTGAACGCGTGCTGCCTCAATCCGGAACGATGGTGGCGTTTCTCAGCGCACAATTTCCGCATGAGGTACTGCCCGCAACGCGGCCACGCCTGGCACTGAGCGGCTGGATGCGTCGTCGCGCTCTGGCAGGTCAGTAGCCATCACGTGAGCCGCCAACGCGTTGTGCCCGAGTCGAGCCGCTCGAAAGTGGGGTGTCATCCAGGTCCGCAGTGTCGCCGCTGCCGGATCCACGACTCCAGGCAAATCTCACTACCTCGCTGACCGTCAGCGGCCCGCTTCGCGCTTGCGCTCTTCCTCGATCGTGAATATCGCCTCGGGCGTCGATTCGAGTCTCGCCTTCGCTATCGGCTCGCCGCTTTGATCCGAGAGGCCGTAGCTACCCTGTTCAATTTTCTGCAACGCGCGCTCGATACTCATGATGCGCTGATCACTGACGTTGCGCTTCGCCTGATTGACTTCGCGCTGCGCCATGGTCTGCGCGTCGTCTTCGAACTCACGGGCTTCGCCGCCATGAAGTTCGGTTTCGGAGCGCTCTGCAGCCCGGATGCGCTCCTCACTACTCAGCAATTCGTCGCGCAACGCGACGAGCTTCTCGCGCTGCTCATCAACAAATGTGCTGTCCAGTTCTGGATGACTTGATGGTTTCGACATGGGGTGTTCCTTCCTGCATGGCTGAGCGACGAACGATTCGCCGATGGATCCAAGCACCATCGAGACGACGAAGCTGTCCTCCAGACAATGCAGCCGGGAACGCCCATTTCAACCCTATCGGCTCGTTGCCACGAGAGACCCTTCCGGCGAGCACACTTCGCTTGCACGCGTGCATCCAGGTCTCATGAGAGCCAATCCGCGAGACGTCAGACGCAAGCTGCGGGGGATTTCGACTTGCAGGTCTGATCCCCCATCGTGCATGTAGTCCAGCCCGACCTGTCATTCGGGAAGCTACCCGAAGCAGATACTCCCCCGCTCGTGCGATTTTTCGTAAGTGCTTTCGGAAAGTCCGGAATTTTTCGCCGGACTTTCCCTCTCATCAACCGAAACGTCGATAGCCAATAACGCCAATCGCTAACATCATCAGCACGAGAATCCAGATTCCAAATCGATTCAACGCTGGAAGGTCCGTCACAGCGGCGCTATCGAGTGTATTGGTGATGGTGCAATTGCCACCAAGGGCGACGCTCGCACAAGCCGCCTGGTCAGCCGTATAGCCGAGCGGCACGGTCTCCGTCGCGGCACAAGTGGCTCCCGGATTGGAACCCGTCACGGTGAACACGGCCGGCGCCGCCTCGGATGCGTTCAATGGCGTCGTGGTCACTGTCCCCGAGGTGCAAGTCAGCGATACCGGCACGGCGGCCGTGCTGTTCGGGATGAAGTCCTTGTTGACGACAATCGTGTTGTTGTCGAGCGTATTGGTAATCGTGCAACTGCCGTCCAGCGCCACGCCGACACAACCCGCCTGGTCAGCCGTATAACCCGCAGGCACTGTCTCGGTTGCCGTACAGGTAGCACCTACCGTCGCGCCGGTCACATTGAAGACTGCCGGGCTCGCCTCAGACGCGTTCAACGGTGATGTGGTGACAGTGCCGGAAGTGCAGGTCAACGCCACCGATACCGTCGCAGGGCTGTTCGGAATGAAATCCTTGTTCACGGTTACCGTATTCGCGACACCACACGGCGCCGGCACCGTGATGATCGTATTGGCGGTTGTAACGGTCGAACCGTATGCCAATGCCCTGCCCACTAAGGTGGAAGAATCGCCCAAAGTAATACTCAAACCAGAGGCGGTACCACGGAAGATGGTACCAATAAAATTCGCGTTTGCACCGACTGTAGTAGCCCCGGCAGGAGCCCAGAACACGTTGTTTTGACATGCGCCATTTGCGACGACTACTTGCGAATTGGCTGCCGGGTCAAGTGAGCCACCCGGTCTGAAAATGTACACACCGCTTCCACTCAAATTCAGAGTTGTGCCCGTAGTTATGCTCATCGCTCCAGTACTGGAATAACAACCGGGAGGGAATACGCCGGGGGGGCCGCCCCCGATGCTGATGGCGTCCAGACTGACGGCGGCACCAAGAGGTGTACACAATTGAGAGTTCAAATCACCGAGAGCAAGGTTTTCATCGGTTCCCATGACAGCTGGACAAGGCACGACTGTGGCTCCGCTGATTGCTGGAGCAGTCGCAGGCGGCGTGGTGTAGCAAACGTCACCTGTAATGGCAGTGCTGGGCATCGTGTTGGCAAAAGTCGACGAGACAACGGCGTACTGGCCCATCGATCCCAGATCCGGCGCAGTTTGCGCCAATGCCGGTGCACTCACTAAAAAAGCAGCGCAGCTGCAGAGCGTCGTGCCGATATAACGCATGGAACATCGCGAAAACAATCTCACTTGGCGTACTCCCAGAGGTTTTCACTGCTAACTTAAAACTAATCAACGTAAATACCCTGCGCGCTTTCCATTTAATTTGCTATCGCTTTTTCAACTTTTAGTTCCAAATTATTCAAATAGATGTGTCCTGTTCATAATCCGCTTCCAACGCGGGAGCGCGGAGTGAGCGTAGCCTCACCCGAGGCATGGACTCCGCTCTTCAAACTGCCAGAAAGCTGAGGTTGCAGGATTCGTAAAAATCGTGGGCACGCTGCCGCGGAAGCGCCGACACCGCGTCAGTCCTCAACGTTTCTATTGATTTCTTTCGCCGACAATCATGTCGGCCCGCTCAATCTCGGCCACTTCTTTTTGCGACTCTCTAGAAGGATTGCGCTCGCGCCACTCTCGACCGGCTGTTCGCGACGCGGGGTTATTTCAGCCATACCTGGTTGTATGAAGCGCGATCAGCGGGATCCAGCGCCACCCTGATCTGAATCAGTTGTACGTCGATTGTCCAAAAGGCGATCGGTTGTTGCAGAAGATCGAGAAGATTTGATCTCAAGTTTCGGCGCGAGTGAAATCGACCGGAATCAGATCCGCCCTTTCTCAGGCGCGCAATGGCGTACCAAGAGAAAATCGCCTACGGGTCGGCAAATTGCTTTTCCCGTTCAGCCTGACTCGGCGCTTGCGTCGTCAAGGATGTCCAGGCAGCGCGCGATACCGCGTTTCATTCGGTGCGGCGAAGAACTCGCCAACCACTCTTCCCCATCTGGAACCGTCCATGACTGCGTTCAAACTCAACTACCCTGCCCTTGCCCTCATCTTTCTGCTTGTCGGCAGCAGCGAACTGTCGGCTCAGCAGCCGAAGCCTTTCGGGTCGGGAACTTCGACTGTTGAGGCGCCGCAAGGCTTGATCGCCCCGCTTTTGCGGGTCACCGGTGCACGCGCCTCGTCAACGCTGACGACGGCGATCCATTGCAGCAACAGCGACGTCGTACCGGTTTCAATCACGGTGAGCTATTTCGACAACGACAACAACTACGTATGCGGCATCACCTATGACGAATTGTCGGTCGGATCGACCAGCACCTTCAGCACCGTTGATACCGCTGCATTCGACGAAGATCGGGTGTGTCCGGGTCCGCCGCCCGTGCTGGGTCAGGGGCGCATCGAGATCGGCACGTTTCCGTTGAACGCCAGGATCATTTGCTCTGCCCAGGTCGTCAGCCTGATTGGCAGCACGCCAGCTACGCTTTCGTCGCTCGATGTGTTTCCGGCGAACTGACATGCGCACGCTCTCATCAGATCGAAAGCCCGCGCTGCCGCTGGTTGCTGCCATGATGCTGATGGCGCCCGTCATCGGCCTGTGTGCGACGACTTCGCCCGAGCTTCGGATCCCTTCACCGACAAAGGTGATTTGGAGCGCCTCAGGCGTGCGCAATGGAGGCGGTCTGACCACTATTGCAATTTGTTCAAACAGAGGCAGCGTTGCCGGCACGATTGGTGCTCGATTTTTCCAATACAACGGAAACTCGGCTTGTCTGATCGGAATCGGTGGTGTGCTGCCTGGCGAAACCCGAACGCTTGAAGTCGGTACCGTCGCATCGATGGTCGACGGGACGATCTGCAGCGGCGGACCCGCCATCGACCAGGGTCGCGTCGAGATTTACGCCAATACCGCCGAAACCCTCAAGTTTGATTGCACAATCCTGCTGGTCGACAAAACCAACAATCCACCGTTGAGCATGACGCGCTTGAAGCTCTATTCGGGCTCGGGCGTTCCGCTGAACGACATCATATTTGCGGATGGCGTTGATCCATAGTGAAATCCATCATCAGTGCCGATGGGTGCCACATCGGCGCTTGTCCTTTTCGCGAGTGCGCCTGAGCTGCGTGCGCGATGGGCGTATGTATCGTTGCAGGTTCTGGAAGCCGCGTATTCGAATCGCGAGTCCATTTGATTTTGGAAGGTGCTTGCACGCTGACCGACAGCGGCTATGCCGTTGGTTTTGAACCGGAGCCGCCATGAACACATCGATTTCGGGCACATTTCTAGAGATCTTCAATGCGATGAATTGCACATCGAGGGCGTCGCAACACGCGCAGCTGTCAGGCCGCACCTTGGCCCGTTCTGTACCGAAAACCATTTCCAAATGAGCCCCCTGGGAAGCCAACGATGAGCTGGATTGGCATTTTTGGCGTTGCCGTGTTGACGGCCATTGTCAGCGGTCTGGTCAGCGGAATTGTGGCGAGCTTGGGAGTCGACTGGTACCACGTCTCCTCATTTGAGGGCAGCTCCGGATTTCTCGTGATTTTCATCATTCTTGCCGGCGTGATTGGTGGCTTGTTGCTGGGAGGTGTTATCGCGGGTGTGGTCGCTTCGACAGCCAATCCGGGGTTCGCCAAAGCGCTCGGTTACTCGCTGGCAATCGTGGTCGTTGCCGCGATTCTGACTACCGGCGGATTGCGCGCCCTGGCCGACGTGCCACCCACGATCAAGGGTGAGGAACTCATGCTGCTGGTCGAGGTGCGATGGCCTGCTTCGCAGCAGACGTCGCCGGCGAGCGATCCGATAGTCCGCACCCTGGAGTTGGTCATCCTGTCGGGCAACGTGCAGCGCCTGAGTCGACAAGGCCCTTTGTGGATGGAGGATGCACGCAAGGAAGAGGGCCGATGGATTGT
Source organism: Dokdonella sp. (assembly GCA_039930065.1). Classification (GTDB taxonomy): domain Bacteria; phylum Pseudomonadota; class Gammaproteobacteria; order Xanthomonadales; family Rhodanobacteraceae; genus Dokdonella. The sequence goes on along the minus strand of JBDSPX010000231.1, from coordinate 690 downwards.
GCCGGGAGCAGTGGAACTGTTTACCAACCAAGGTACCCGTGTCATCAAGGTGAGTCCAACGATTCCCGGCGCTTTTGACCTTTTGCTGCCTATGAACGGGACGCCCGGCACACGTGATCTTCAATGGAGCGGATGGTTGCCTACAGCGCACGGCGCCGCTGGCCCGACGGATTTTGGACTCACCTATCGGTTCAAGGTGATTCGGCGCAGTCAGCCATCTCGAACGGAAACAATAGGACCTTTCCAGATAGATACCATCGCCGAAGGTTTCTTTGCTGAAGCGAGCGATGCCCCTCCGCCCATGATGGCAGCGACGGGGGAATTTGCGATCCGCTATCACGGGCAGTTGCTCGCTTTCGATGCCGGAATTGAACCAGGCGCGCACTCGAACGCGGACAACAGCCGTCAGAATCAGGCCACTGCCACGCAAACCATCACGCGGGCACAGGCTGTCGCGACCTTGCCTGGCCTGCCCGCTGCCTTGCTGGTTCGGGTGTATGCGCCAGACCAAGGCTGGACGTGTCGCCTGGCTACAGACGGTGGCTCAGAGGCGCTCGTCACGGTCATCGCTCACTGTGAGGATCAGTTGACCGCGACGCCACTGACCACCGATCCAGAATGGCGTGAGGCGGCCAAACGACTCCCGTGGATAGTCGGCCGAATCGACCGCGTGACTTTCATGCATCCCGG
>JBDSPX010000230.1:0-4907 GCA_039930065.1 Dokdonella sp. | reverse complement strand
CGGAGATATGCGCGATCTGCTCGGCATTGCCAATCAGGTTCAGCGCCGAAGGGCCGATCAAGGCGCCCGCGGCGAGATAGCCGAGCACCGCGCCGAGTCGCGTGCGCTTGGCCAGCGGCACCGCGATTACCGCTGCAAGCAGCAGAACCACGGCGTATTGAATGAACGGACTGGATTCCACGCATCACTCCATTGAAAGCGGGCGGATTATCGCATGCGTGGCCTTCACGACTGCCTGCGTCGATGTCCCGGCGAAGCCGGAATGTCGGCATCCATCCCGGTTTTCTCAAGCGCTGAGATCAGCGCGATGCATGGTCGCGAAAACATCAGGAGACACCCCATGTTGGTTGCCCCGTTCAGCTTGACCGAAACTCCCGTTCGCAACCGCAGCGTGCAGCGAGTGGAAGCTCGCAGAATCCCGCCATGGTTGCAGGCATGGGCCATCGGTGGATTCGTCCTCGTGCTGCTGGTTCCTTCGCTACGCGGCGACAATCTGACCGGCTTGAGTTTGCCGTTTTGGCTGGTTGCCGCGCCGCTGATCAATATCGTCTGGATAAGCCGTGCGCGCTGGACCACGCGCTTGCGCGAGCAGATCTCGCGCCGTTCGTTGCGCGGCAATACTCGCTCGCACCGCAGCCGCTGAAGCCGCGAAAGCGGATCAGCCGCGCGTGCCGAGGCGTTTGCGTTCCATGCGGCGCAGAAATTCTCCCATGATGCGTCGATACAGATCGGCGCCGAGATAGGCATCTTCGACGCCCGCATCGATCGAGGGATTGTCGTTGACCTCGATCATCGCCAGACGCTCTCCGTCCTTCTTGATGTCGACGCCGTAGAGGCCATCGCCAATCGCCGCCGTTGCCTTCAGCGCTAGCTTGACCACATCGACCGGCGCTTCACGTACCGGCAGGGTCTCGAAGCCACCGGACTTCGCCGTGCCCTTCGCGCCGTGGTTGTAGATCTGCCAGTGCCCGCGCGACATGTAGTACTTGCACGCATACAGCGGTTCGCGATTGAGCACGCCGATGCGCCAGTCAAACTCGGTGAACATGAATTCCTGGGCGAGGATCAGGGCGGAGTGCTGGAATAACTCGTCGGCGGCTTCCTTCAATTTTTCCCGGCTTTCGACTTTCACGATGCCACGCGAAAACGAGCCGTCCGGAATCTTCAGGATCAGAGGGAAACCGAGACGCTCGGCGCTTTCATCAAGATTTTTCGCGTCATCGCGATAGAGAATTTCTGTGCGCGGAATCGGCAGTTTGCGCGCGAGCATGAGGTCGTGCAGATAGATCTTGTTGGTGCATTTGAGAATCGACTCGGGATCATCCATGACCACCATGTCTTCCTTTTCCGCACGATTGGCGAAGCGGTAGGTATGGTTGTCGAGCGCGGTGGTTTCGCGGATGAACAGTCCGTCGTATTCGGCCAGCCGCTGGTAGTCGTTGCGTCCGATCGGGTCGACCTCGATGCCAATCTCGCTGCCGGCCTCGATGAAATGCTTGAGCGCCTTCTTGTTCGACGGCGGCATGACCTCTTCTGGATTCACCAGCATGGCCAGATCGAAACGGTACTTGCGCCGAGCACGTGGCTTGCGCCAGAGCTTGCGCGAGAAGCCATCAAGGATCTGCGCAAACGCGTCCTCCTGCTCATCGGACAAGGTATGCAGGCCGGTTGGCTTGATTGCGCTGATCTGCCAGACCCGATCGCGCTCGAATTCGATGCGCAGGATCGGACTCGGAAACGCCTCGAACACCTGCCGCGCGATATCTTCGAGGGCTGGGTACGAGGTTTCGCCGAAATAGACGAGGATGCCGAAATCCGTGGTGTCGCGACCGCCCGCAGGCAGGAACTTGCCGAGACGGCTACTCAGATCCTCGATGTCGAGGCCGTATAGTGACCGACGGCGCAAATCATTGATCGTGCGCACCGAAGGAATCACCTTGTGCCCACGCGCCTCGGCCAGCAGGGAGACGTAGTAGCCGGTGCCGAGGTACTTGTAGCTGCGGCAAAGGTTGATGACCTGGGTGCGCTCGTCGTCCTCATTGAGCGGCTGCTTGAGGTAATCCTGCGCCGAAACGACATTGTCGGAGGGGTAGTAAGAACCCCAGTCTGAAGCCTTTTCAACAACGATGATCAGACGACTCATTCGGTATGACTACTCTGAAGGGGGCGCGAAAAACGGTCAGATGCCTGGGACGGCGGCGAGCGGCGCGTGACGAAAATCCGGGCCGCCACGCGATGGCGCGGAGTTTGCCATAGCGCCGGGCATTCGCGGCGGCATCGCGCAGCTTGCCGCTGCAGATCATTCAGACAGCGCCTGTGACGATTTCATTGCGTCGGTGAAGGTGACTGCCTAGTCTGGCGCGATGGCGGACCCAAACACGTTCTCAATCGATGACTCAGGCGCCGCGATCACGCCGCAGCTTCGCCTCGCCACGCCCGCCGATCTCGATGCGCTGATCACGCTCGAAAATGCCACCTTCAGTAGCGATCGCTTGAGGCCACGCCAGTGGCGACATCATCTGCTCAATCGGAACGCCACCATCATCGTCGCATCCAACTGCGCTGGACTGGTTGCGGCAGCCGTGTTGTTCTTTCGCAAACCCAGCCGCTTCGCGCGCCTGTATTCGATCGCGGTCAGCACCGATGCGCGCGGTCAGGGTTTGGGCGAACGCTTGCTCGATGCCTGCGAGGATGCAGCGCGTTCGCACGGCTGCGTTTCACTTCGACTCGAAGTCCGCGAGGGCAACGAATCCGCCAAACGCTTGTATGAGCGACGCGGCTATCGCATGTTCGGTCGACGAGACAGCTACTACGAAGATGGCGAGGACGCGTTGCGCTACGAGAAATCCTTGCTTTGTGACTGAATGTCGGGTTGCTGTCAGCGCACGCGCTCGGCGCGTTCAAACGCGCTGCGTTTGATGCCTTGTTCGAGCCAGCCACTGCGCAGGTAGCGACGCACCCTTAGTATCCCTTCGTCCATACCGGCGATCTCGACGCGAATGGCTTTCTTGCCTTTGGTATACAGCATGAAGTTCTGACCGACTTCAGCGGAAAGCTTGGTGTAGTCTTCGATGATACGCGGACGCTCCTCGTCATCTGACTGTTCGGCATACAAGACGTCCTCGCCCTTCGACAGTTCCTCAGCGGAGGAGGCGATTGCGACGGCCATGATTGGAACCGGCTTGTCTGCCGTGGTCGCTACGCCCGCGGCAGTGTCGCTGGAGCTGGCCGCCGATGCATTGCGTCGCTCCTGTTCCGAGCGGACGATTTCCCAGACGCTCTTGTACTCGTCACTTTCAGGCAAGGGTCGCTTGTCAATCGATCGCACGCTCAGTGGGGTGCTGCGCTCCTGCGCAGTAAGCTGGCCTTGCGCACGATTCAACCAACGTTCCCAATCCTCATCGTTATAGACCGCGGCATCGATCGTCGGCGAGTAGTTGACGACGATATCCAGATTGCCGCCTTGCTCGATGAATCGCCGGTAGGCTGAAACATTCGATTCTCTGGCTTCCATGCCGAGTGCCGAGAGCTCCCGCTGGACGGTTGCCAGATGCCGTTCGACGAATTCAGTCGTGCTGATTCCATCCTTGCCGGCACAGAACTTGTTGCGCGCGGCAACGAAACCCTGATCGGCAACGTGCCATTCGCTCAGAGCCAATTCGTCACCGCCTTTTTCTATCCAGCTCAGCAGCGGCTCTTTGTTGTGCACGATCACCTCGCCCCGATAGTCCACCCGGCCAACGCCCGGGGTTTCGATGGATTGCTCCTTGACGATACGATCGGACTTCCGGTGCCAGGCCATCATCAGGTCGGCCGGTTTCGCCTTGAGACCCATGCCAGGAAATTCTTCCGCGGACCAGATCGTGTCTTCGGCGCAACCCTCTGCTTCAAACGGCGAAGCGCTGGCGGTGCCGAAGATCATCAGTTCGCGCGATAGCGGCCAGCTCATCATCCCCTTGCCGCCTTCGAGATGCAGGGTCACGTCCTTGACCGAGGGCAGGCGACTGAGAAGATCCAGATCCCACGTGCTGCGGTAGAACTGGACAAACGGAATTTCGACCGTGATCTTGTCGAAATGATAGATATCCTGTTCGTCGCCATCAATCGGAGCGATGTCAACGTCACTGATCGAGGCGCCACCCCGCAGACGGACCCAAACGCTGCCGTAGGAAATGACCGAATCCGGGAAGGCGAAGGAAAGGGCGCGATCCGCAATCAGGTCGGCCGTACGTATGCACGACCAGATCGTCGCAATGATCCCGAGAATCACGATCAGCTTTCTTTTCCACGAGAGACCGGTCTTCTCGGTTCTTGTCTCCATAATCGTGCTTCCCTGCGATGATCGACCGTCGCCGTTTGGCGGCTCCACAATGATACATGGATTATCATTTCTGGTCAGCGACGCGATGTCGAGATGGTCAATTTTCCTTTTTCGACCCTGACATAAACTACCACCCGGCCTCGTGCAGCTTCTGCTCGGTCAGCGGGTTGGCCGGGCGCGCAACGAGGCCACCGGCAGGTGCGAGGCTGACCGTATATTCACCGCCATCGACAAGGGGCAGATAGGCCGCACTGCCGTAGTCGGCATCGATCCATGGCAGCCATTGTGGAAAACGGCGTTTCAGATCGAGCAGGTCGAACGGATTGGTTTCGTCGAGCGCGACGACACTGCGTTCGGCTTCGCTTTCCTTGGCGGCGTCGGCATAACGGCCGCTGATGCGATCCAGTCGATACAGCACCGGTGCTCCGAGCATGACCGCGCGCGGCTCCCACTTGACCACGCGCGCATCGAGCTGCCACTGGTCGCCAACGACACCCACGTTGCGATGGTCGCCATCGGGATAGTCGATTCGCACGTTGTAGCGTTGCGGGCCTAGCTGACGCGCTTCAAGTGTGACGAGCAGGGT
>JBDSPX010000229.1:0-4650 GCA_039930065.1 Dokdonella sp. | reverse complement strand
TGAACTCGCCACCAAAACGTTCTGCGCCAATCTTCGTCAGCGCCGCCGTCAAGGTGGTCTTGCCGTGGTCAACGTGACCGATTGTGCCGACGTTCACGTGCGGCTTGGTGCGCTGGAATTTCTCTTTTGCCATGACTCAAACCTCTGAACTGGATTTTGTTTACAAGTGCGACCACGAAAGGTCACTTTTTGGTTTTTCGCGGACCTTGAAGGGACCGCTATTGCTAAGATCTTTTAACTATTGCGTCGGAAATACTATTCGGCGCTTCAGCGTAGTGATCGAACTCCATGGAGAATGTGGCGCGCCCTTGCGACATTGATCGCAGACTGGTCGCGTAACCAAACATTTCACCCAGTGGAACCTGAGCATCGATGACTTTGCCCGATGGCGTGTCGTCGGTACCCTGAAGAAGCCCGCGGCGCCTACTCAAGTCGCCCATGACATCCCCCATGTAATCTTCCGGCGTTACTACTTCGACCTTCATGATTGGCTCAAGCAACACCGGGTTGGCGCTGTTGAAACCATCCTTGAATCCCATCGAACCAGCCACTTTAAAGGCCATTTCGTTGGAATCAACCTCATGATACGAGCCGTCAACCAGACTGATCTTGATATCAACAACCGGATAACCCGCCATCGGTCCACTGGTCATCGCTTCGCGGATGCCCTTGTCGACCGCTGGTACGTACTCCTTCGGCACGGAACCACCAACGGTTTCGTTGACGAACTCGTAGCCCTTGCCGCGCTCCTGCGGCTCAATCTCCAGGACGACATGACCGTATTGGCCCTTGCCACCTGATTGCCGCACAAACTTCCCTTCCTGCCTGACCGCTTTGCGAATCGTCTCGCGATAGGCCACCTGCGGCTTGCCGACATTAGCCTCAACACCAAACTCGCGACGCATGCGATCAACGAGAATGTCGAGATGCAACTCACCCATACCCGCAATGATCGTTTGCCCGGACTCTTCGTCGGTTCGCACGCGGAAGGACGGATCCTCCTGGGCGAGACGCGACAAGGCAACTCCCATCTTTTCCTGATCGGACTTGGTCTTTGGCTCGACCGCCATGGCGATCACCGGTTCCGGGAACGTCATGCGTTCAAGCGTTATGACCTTGTCCAGCGCACACAGGGTGTCACCGGTAGTGACATCCTTGAGACCAACGGCTGCAGCGATATCACCCGCGCAAACCTCTTTGATCTCATCGCGTTGGTTCGCATGCATCTGCAGCAAACGCCCCACACGTTCCTTTCTACTCTTGACCGGGTTGTAAATCGTATCGCCTGAACTCAACACGCCCGAGTAAACGCGAAAGAAGGTCAGCGAACCGACAAACGGATCGGTCATGATCTTGAATGCCAATGCCGAGAATGCCGCGTCATCAGTCGCAGGACGCGAATCCTCCTTCTCCGACTCGTCCACACCCTTGACCGGCGGACGATCAGCGGGCGACGGCAACAACTGGATTACCGCATCCAGCATCGCCTGAACCCCCTTGTTCTTGAAAGCTGTCCCGCAGAACACCGGGATGATTGATCCACCGACAGTACCGTGGCGTATTCCACGAACAACTTCCGCTTCGGACAACTCACCGTCCTCGAGATACTTGTTCATCAAGTCTTCCGAGGATTCCGCCGCCGCTTCCACCATGAACGAGCGCGCCTTTTCGCAGGCATCCATCAGGGATGCAGGAATGTCGCGATACTCGAACTTCAAACCCTGGGATTCGACATCCCAGTACACCGCTTTCATCTTGACCAGGTCGACTACACCTTCGAAATTCTCTTCGGCACCGATCGGCAACTGCATCGGTACCGGACTCGCGCCAAGCCTCGACTTCAACTGGCCGACCACCTTGTCGAAATCCGCGCCGGTACGATCCATCTTGTTTACGAACGCCAGTCGAGGAACGCTGTACTTGTTGGCCTGGCGCCAAACCGTTTCCGATTGCGGCTGCACACCACCTACTGCACACAGAACAAACACCGCCCCATCAAGAACCCGCAACGACCGCTCTACTTCAATCGTGAAATCGACGTGCCCGGGGGTGTCAATGATATTGAAGCGATGCTGCTCGAGACTGCCATCCATTCCGGACCAGAAACACGTCGTCGCGGCAGACGTGATCGTTATGCCGCGCTCCTGCTCCTGCTCCATCCAGTCCATCGTTGCCGCACCCTCATGCACCTCACCGATTTTGTGGTTGACACCGGTGTAAAACAGGATGCGTTCGGTTGTCGTCGTCTTTCCGGCATCAATATGGGCCATGATGCCGAAATTACGATAACGATCGATGGGGGTGCTGCGTGCCACTACAAATACCTCAAACCATTAGAAACGATAGTGCGAGAAGGCCTTGTTTGCCTCCGCCATGCGATGCGTTTCCTCACGCTTCTTCACGGCACCACCGCGGCTTTCAGCGGCATCGAGCAACTCGGCAGCAAGCTTGCGCGGCATCGTATTTTCGCCACGCTTGCGCGCCGCTTCAATCAACCAACGCATCGCCAGCGCCATGCGGCGGGACGAACGCACTTCAACTGGCACCTGGTAAGTCGCACCACCAACACGACGGGATTTAACCTCCACCGCTGGTGCAACATTACTCAACGCTTTTTCGACGACACCAACCGGCTCGGGATGCTTTTCACCGATCTGGCTCAGCGCACCGTAGACGATCTTTTCTGCGACGGACTTCTTGCCACTCTGCATCACCATATTGATGAAGCGAGCGATAACATCGCTTCCGTGCTTCGGATCGGGCAACGTTGTGCGGCTTGGATTGGAACCTTTACGCGACATGGATCAAACCTTTGCTAGTTGACTTGCTCAGGACTTCGGGCGCTTGGCGCCGTACTTCGAACGACTCTGACGACGCTTGGTGACACCTGCGGCATCGAGACTTCCGCGCACCGTGTGGTAGCGGACGCCAGGGAGATCCTTGACGCGACCGCCGCGAATCAGGACCACCGAGTGTTCCTGCAAGTTGTGACCTTCGCCACCGATGTAACTGATGACTTCGAAACCGTTGGTCAGACGAACCTTGGCGACCTTGCGCAAAGCCGAGTTCGGCTTCTTCGGCGTTGTCGTATAGACACGCGTGCAGACACCACGACGCTGCGGGCAATCCTGCAAGGCAGGAGAAGCACTTTTATAAGTCTTCGGACTGCGCGGCTTGCGCACCAATTGATTGACTGTTGACATGCGTTGAGAACCCTGAGAAACAAAAGACAGGTCGAGTGAACTCGACCTGCCCAGAAGCGGGAGTTTAACGTTCAGGCGGCCAGACTGTCAACGTCTCGCCACCTTGCGCTCGCATCCATTCGCTCGAACACGAATCGCTTCCTGCGACTCCTTTCGATGTAAGGTAGATCTTGCTTGTCAGAGACCGATGCTATTCATCAGCAGCGGTTTCTGCCACAGAACTCGTGGAGCCAAGCGTTGCCCGCTCCAGTTCGGTGAGCTCGCCTTCCACGCTCCGACGAGCGGTGTGATAGGCCAACCCCGTACCGGCGGGGATCAAGCGCCCAACTATAACGTTTTCCTTCAGACCACGCAAGGTGTCTCGCGTACCGCGAACCGATGCCTCGGTGAGAACCCGCGTTGTCTCCTGGAAGGATGCCGCGGAGATGAAGGATTCCGTCGCCAGCGATGCCTTCGTGATTCCGAGCAGGACCGGCAGGTATTCAGCCGGCAACTCGTTGCGTCCTATGACTCGCGCATTCTCTTCGAGCACGCGCAAACGATCAGCCTGCTCGCCACGCAAATAACGCGAATCACCGGCGACCGAAATCTCGACCTTGCGCAGCATCTGGCGAATGATCGCTTCGATATGTTTGTCGTTGATGCGCACACCCTGCAAGCGATAGACGTCCTGAATTTCCTTGGTCAGGTAAACAGCCAGCGGCTCGACACCGAGCAGACGCAGAATGTCGTGCGGATTCGGCTCGCCGTCGACGACGGTCTCGCCCTTCTCCACATGCTCGCCTTCGAAGACGATGACCTGACGCCATTTCGGAATCAGCTCTTCATGCTCGCTGCCATCCGAGTCGCGAATGATCAGGCGTTGCTTGCCCTTGGTGTCCTTGCCGAAGGCGATGACGCCCGAACGTTCGGCCAGGATCGCCGGCTCCTTTGGCTTGCGGGCTTCGAACAAATCGGCGACGCGCGGCAGACCACCGGTGATGTCGCGGGTCTTCGAAGTTTCCTGCGGGATACGCGCGACGACGTCACCGACGCCGACTTCAGCACCATCCTGCAAGGACACGATGGCACCGGCCGGCAGGAAGTACTGGGCTGGAATATCGGTACCCGGCAGACGAAGTTCGCCGCCCTTCTTGTCGACCAGGCGAACCATCGGTCGCAGATCCTTGGCCGCGCTACCGCGACGCTTTGGATCGGTGACCTCGACACTGGCCAATCCTGTCAACTCATCAGTCTTCTCGATGACCGTGATGCCTTCGACGAAGTCGATGTAGCGCAACACACCGGCCACTTCCGAGACGATCGGATGGGTATGCGGATCCCACTTGGCGATAGTCTGGCCGGCCTTCGTGTCAGCGCCGTCCTTGATGTCGATCACGGCACCGTAGGGCACCTTGTAGCGTTCACGCTCACGACCGTGGGCATCCATGATCGACAACTCGCCGGA